>JASEIM010000004.1:0-74428 GCA_030017655.1 Methanobacterium sp.
CCACTGCTTTCGCATATGTGGTAGTTTTACCGCTTGTTATTTTTGCTGCCAGTGCCTTAATTTGTGCATTGGTTACCTGACAGTTTGCAGTTG
Organism: Methanobacterium sp.; assembly: GCA_030017655.1. Classification (NCBI taxonomy): domain Archaea; kingdom Methanobacteriati; phylum Methanobacteriota; class Methanobacteria; order Methanobacteriales; family Methanobacteriaceae; genus Methanobacterium; species Methanobacterium sp. The sequence continues at coordinate 94 of JASEIM010000004.1, forward strand.
CTGAGAGGTATTTCTGTAACTCTGCTGGCACTACAGTGCTCGCAGTACTTTGAGAAATTGTGCTCCATGGAGCCACTGTTACATAGCTTGGTAATCGATTGTTTGTTTTCTGGAAGTTCAGTATCTTGGAAAACATGTAAATCATAGAGTTATAATTTAATTTACCAAGAGTACTGGTTGCGTAGTTTGGTAAAACACCATTTGCATCGATGAAGGAATTAACTCTTTTAGCAAGATCAAGATAACTTGCTTTAGTTATACTCCCACTTTTAATGCTTTCTGTTGGTTCTGTTGGGGTATTTACGTTTTTGAGTGTTATTGGAGTTGTTGCTCCGCTGTTTACCTGTAGTAATCCTGCAGTAAGTAGCTTCAAGAAATCAGGCATTTGTACCTGAGTTGTACCAATAGTCACATAATTTGGAAGTCTGTGATTGGTTTCAATGTATGATTTAACTCTGGCTGCAGCGTCTTTAATCTGATCAACAGTAAAACTGGTTGAAGTCACTGTTTGATCAGCACTTGCAGTTTTTACTTCTCCAGCAGCAGCTTCTTGTTTTTGAGTACTGTTAGCATCGTTTACTGTATTTGGAGATGTATTCACTGAATTTTGATTGTTACTATCTGCATTTGAAACTGCATTTTGTGTATTTGTTTCTGTACTTGCCGAATTTTGGCTGTTTGAACATTCACTTGATGTAAAATTTATATTCTGTTTAGTTTGATTAGTTTTGATACTTGCTGTAGAAGTACATTTATTGTTTACTGTTTTTACTTCTTTATCGGCTGAATTTTGCGTTTTAGCCGATTTATTTACATTATATACATTATCTATTTCTATATTGGCTTTTTTTTCCACAGTACTATTATAATCAGTCTGTGTTTGTGTAGTCCCATCATCTACTGCGCTTACGCCAGCTATACCAGACAGAGATAGACTGGATATTAATAGGACTGCAAAAAGCAATTTCCTCGTAATTATACCGCCTCCGATTCCCAATTTTCGAAAAACTCAGTCAGAGTTTTACTATGGGCTGGCACTAATTAATACACTATACCATATAAATCTTTTGGTTTTAATTCAAAAAAAGGGCGCTAAATGGACTCTTTTTTTGATTTAGGACAAGCTATGAGGTTATTGAAATATGATTTTTTGGATGAGTCCTTTTAGTTAGTATTTTTAACAAATCAGCTTATGTAAAATCTTATTTAGCAAAAAAGAGCATTTACATTACTTTTGTAATGTAACTATTATAAGTATAATCATTAAATAAAACATTTCAACGTTTTATTTGAGTTAAAATCAGTTATTTGGGATTTTAAAAATTTTAATTAACTTTATTAATTAAGCAGCGATTATTATGTTTGGAATGATTGTAATTAGAATATTTATCAATTGTATGATATAGTTTAATTATTCTTTTTATTCTTTTAATATACCAATTTCTAATTAAATAAAAGAATACAAAATTAAAAATTTTAAAAATTAAAAAAGAAGTAGGGCGAAAAGTTGGGAATCAGATTAAATTTATTAAACCTATTCCTTTTGCATAATTTCTTGCTTCTTTAATTTCTTCAGGATCAGGATATTTAGCGATCTCTTTGCATTCTGCTGCCCTGTAAACAGGCCTGTACTGGCCCATAATATTTACAACTGTATTCTCCCCCAAATTATCCTTTATCCACTTTAAAATAGGCTTTGAGCAGCATTCTACGTGATTTGGAAGTACAAGATGCCTTATAATCATATCTCCAGATTCTTTTGCCATTTTATGATTTCTTGTCACAATGTTCCAGTAATCAGGAACCCCTGAAAGCCTTTGTGCGCAATCAGATGGTCCATATTTGAAATCGCTTAAATAGAGGTCAGCAAAGCCATCAAGAAGTTTCATAGTATCTTTGCTCATATAAAAATTGCTGTTCCAGACTACAGGGACGTTTTCTTTGCTTAGATTCATTGTTTTTAGAATATATAATAAATTAGGTGTTGGATCGCCCCCAACAAAGTTTACATTCCTTGAACCTTCCTTCCGTCTTAAATCAATTATTTTTGCCAGTTTTCCTTCTTCAATTTCCATCCCTTTATTGGCAGACTGGCTGATATCCCAGTTCTGGCAGTAGATACATTCAAAGTTGCACCCGGCAAAGAATATGGTATGGCTGGGAACAAGTGGGGCTTCTTCTCCCATATGCATGAACTCAGACGCTATTTTTGGTTTTGAAACATTACATACTCCTATGTCAACGTTTCTGTTAATATAACATCTTATTTCACAAAAATAGCAGTTTTCAAAGATTTTTTCAGCAATTTTAACTTTTAAATCAAGATATGAAAAATCAGGCTTTTTAAGGTCTTTTAAAACTAATTTGTTATACTTTTCATTGAATTTTTCCCTTATATTCTCATGAGCTACCCATAGATCTTCATTTTTATCTACTTCCATCATCTTGGCGACTTTTGACCTTGAAAGTCTGGTATTTAACATGATTTCTAAATAAGTTGAAAGTTCTTTTGCTACCAGATTACTTCCAGTGATATTCAGGGGATCTGGACGATCTATTCTCCACATGTATATAAATTTGGTTTTACTACTATACAATTTTTAAGTATGCACAATATTAAAAACTCAAAATTAATTTTATCAGCACTTTAGAATAAAATCAGATGTTGATTTTTGAAAGTTATTTAAGAAAAAATTGTTAAAAAAAAGAATTTGTTATCCTACAACCCTTAAACTTCTTGCTATGATGCGAGGAATAACAAATGGTCCCATTTGACGTATTTCTCCAGAAGTTCCCGATGCATCTTTCATCAGATTAAATATATTTCCAGATAGCATTGCTTTTTTAACAGGAGTAGTAATTTCTCCATTTTCTATTTTAAAAGCGTTATTTGCTTCTACTGAAAAATCACCGGAAATTGGGTTGGCAGTGTGCGCTCCAAGAACATCTGTTACAATTATTCCATCCTTAATTTCAGAAGTATCAATCAAGTCATTGAATTCTAAAATAAAATTACTTAAGCCCACAGCAGGCATATCTGCAAAAGAAGCTCGCATGCCGTTACCTGTACTTTGAGCATTCACTTTTCTTGCAGTATATATGTCATAAAGGAAATTTTTAAGAATTCCATCCTCAATAACCGGTGTTTTTTGACTTGCGGTTCCTTCTCCGTCACTTATTGAGGAACTAAGCCCTCTTTCGTATGTTCCATCATCATAAATGCTTAAGGAAGGTGTTACGACTTCATTACCAATTTCATTTGCAAAAATGGATCTTCCCCTTTGCACATTATCTGCATTTACGGCGTTAACAAAAGTTCCAAGAAGACCTGAAGCTGCATGGTGATCTAATAAGACATCCATATCTCTGGTTTCTACTGGCTGGCCGTTTAATGAATTTTTTGCAATATTGGAAGCATTCTCTGCAATCCATACTGGATCTATATCGTAATTTCTTGAGGATTTTCCCTCATAAGCAGTAGATATTTCTCCATTTTCTTCAGCATTCACAGCAATAAAGCCAGAAAACATGGAGGATTTGTCCATACATTCAACATCATTAGAATTTAAGATTAAACTTTCTCCATAGCCTGCAGAAAACCCTCCAGAAGTTGGTTCGCATTTTGCATCTTCAACTGTATTTATCATTGTTTTTGCAAATTCTATAAAGTCTTCAATCTGGAGCGACTCAACTTTTTTATCATAAATCCCTCTGACGCTACTATACTTTGATTTTTGGGCAAAATTGAAGTTTTCATCAGCTACATTGGATTTTGCATTAAATATGGCATTTTCAACGGTTTCTTCGATTTTATCGGTATTTGTAGTGTAAGAAAATCCCATCTTTCCTTCAATAATTACTCTTACACTAATTCCATAGGTAAATGTTTCTTTTGCGAATTTAATTTCATTATTTTGAATATCTACATCAATATTTTTTTCTCTTTCCACATATACTTCAGCAGAATCAGAATTTTTTAATGCAAGATTCAATGCATCATATCCAATATTCTTCATTTAAAACCTCCAAAATCCCTCAAAAATTCAAAGAATTTTTGGGAGCATATAAAATTTACAATTTTGTGGCCGAGGGACTCTCGAAATTCGTAGAATTAGGAGCACAAACACTTTGTGTTTATAAGCTCAATTTCCTCAGGTTAGAAAAATGCCTTTATTTTTCTAAATTCATAGATTTCCTTCAACCTCCAATTTATACAAAGAACACTTTACTATAAAATAAATTTCTCTATTGCTTCCGCGGCCCCATCACCATATGGTTTCTTGGTTATATAATCAGTATTTTCTTTGAGCTCTTCATCTGCATTGGCAACGGCTACTTTAAACCCTGCAACTTCAAGAAATTCTAGATCGTTTTCGCTGTCACCAATTGCCATTATTTCATCGAGCGTAATTCCCATATCTCTGGCAACGATTTTCAGTGATTTTCCCTTGTTAACCTCAGGATCTGTAAGGTGTATTGCAAATTTAGTATCGTAGACTTCAACATCGAAGTTTTTAACGGTTTCTTTTACAATATTAACGTCAATGTTCCTTACTATTGCAATTTCTGACATTCTAATATTTGAAAATTCAGTTTTTTCTACATGATGTTTTGATTTAAGAAAGTCATATGCAGGTTTGCATTTTTCAATGTCTCCAAGAATTAAATTTTTTTTTCTTGTTTGAATGAATCCACCATTTTCACTTACAATTCCACCGGAAGTACCTACCATCACCGCCACCATCTTGGCTGCGCAGAGCACATTTCCGGTCACTAAAATGACAGGATAACCTTTATCTTCTGCTTTTCTGATGGCCTTTATTGCATTTATGCATATCTTCCTATTTTTGTCGGTAATTGTACCATCTATATCTACCGCAATTGCCTTCATTAACAACATTACTCCTAAAAATTTAAACTTTCATTCATCTGTAATATAAGATCATTGATTTTTTTGGTAAAAAAGCATAATTACTAAATTTATATTGAACTTTTTCCTCTAAAATGATGTTTTAAAGGTATTTTTAAAAAGTTGAGCCATAGCGATAAGCAATATTACATGTTCCTTCTTTACTTACCATACATGCCCCAATTGGATTCATTGGATTGCACTGAGTTTTAAATAGAGCACATTCTTCCGGTCTTGCAACACCTCTCAAAATTGGGCCGCATATACATCCTGTAGGAACCTTTTCGCCCTGTTCTACTTGAATATCAAATCTTTCTCTGGCATTAGTGCTTGAAAATTCATCTCTTATTTCATAGGTCGAATCCGGAATCTCAGGGAAACCTCTCCATTCTTTATCTTTAATATAAAATACTTCATCCATGAGCTCTTGAGCTTTAACATTACCCTCTTCTTTTACAGCCCTCTTATATTCATTTTGAACTACGGCTTTTCCCTCATCAAGCTGTTTTAATATCATGTATATTGAAATTAATATGTCAAAGGGATTGAATCCTGCTACAACTTGTGGAATACCATACTTTTGTGAAAATTCTTCATAAGGCTTTGTTCCAATTATTGTTGAAACGTGTCCTGGTTCTATAAGGGCATTCAAATTTACTTCACCAGATTCAATCAGAAATTTCAATGCAGGGGGAATTAATCTATGACAGGATAGGAATGACAGGTTTTCAGGTGGGCCTGCAACTATTTCAGATGCTGTGGTAGGTGCGGTGGTTTCAAAGCCTGCAGCCATGAATACAACTTCATTGTCAATTTTTTCAGCTATTTCGACTGCGTTATTCACGCCATAAACTATTCGCACGTCTGCTCCTTCTGCCTTGGCATCAGCTAATGTCCCTGTTGTTCCTGGAACTCTAAGCATATCTCCAAATGTTGCAATAGTAACTCCTTCTCTTGCAAGATATAAACATTCATCTACTTCTATGGAAGGCACACAGCAGACTGGACAGCCAGGGCCGGCCACTACTTCTACTTCTTTTGGAATTAGTGATCTTATTCCATGCTGCATTATTGTGTGTTCATGGGATCCGCATACATGCATTATTTTTACGGGTCTTGCAATGTTTTCAATGCGTTCAACTATTTCTTTGGATAGGTTTTTCATCATGTCACCTTGAATAATTCAATGTATTAACGATTCTTTTATTACATAATTGGAATTTGGATGTATCTGATAATTTTATATTTGAGAAATTTTTATTTTAGTAAGATATTGTCTGTTGCATTTTAAATAATTGCTGTTTATATTTTTATTATATTTTAATGAATGCCTTAATTATTTTAAAGGAAGATTTAGCTATCCTAATCAATATTAAATTGAATTTAAAGCATATTTAGGTTTTAAATTTGAATATGTTCATTATTCATTATCTTTTCTGTTTTTAAAAATATTATTGACACATTATGGTGGGTGCAGTTGATTGACAATCACTGAAATAAATTAAAATTGTATTTTTATTTTTTTGCATAGAATTCCCATATCATGAATTAAAACATTTATATGGTGTGAATTATAATTATCACTATCTTTATTTGGTATATTGATTGTATCTTCATAGTAATACCATCAAAAGATTTATTATTATTATTGACTAAATTAATATCAATGTACTTAAATTATTTGGAATATTGGGATTATTGAGTTAATTTAATGCTTAAAAAGATAGATTTAAATAATAATAAAATCGTGGTTCATTATATGAATTTATTAAAAAAATGACATCAAAATAGTTTACTTGGTAAAAATAAGCGTTACAGTTAAATATCTTTATTATAAATCTATTTTAAAAGTCATTATTAAAATAAATCATAATAACCTTTAAGATTATATTAATATCGGTAGGTAATATGAAAATTGCAGTGGTTGGATTAGGAACTGAAGGCAGAAATGCCGTTAAATCTCTTATTAATTATGGATATAAAGTTTACGCTTCTGATATGCAAAAAAACATGGAATTGAACTGTAATGTGGCTGTAGATGTTGATTTTGGGTATCATGATTTTGAAAAAATAAATTCTGCAGACGCAGTGGTTTTAAGTCCGAGTTTATGGGGCAGTAAAATCGGAGAAAAATTAAGATCAAGTAAAAAATTCTTATCTGATATTTTAGCAGATCATAAAACTGTTTTTACAATAGGCGTTACAGGTACCAATGGTAAAACAACAACATGCTTTATGATAAAAGAGATACTTGAAAAAGCAGGTCTCAACGTCCTTGTTGGTGGAAATGCAGGTGGAGGATTTCAGGGGTATACAAAACTTATATTAGAATCTTCAAAACAAAAATACGACGTTATTGTAGTAGAAGTATGTGATATGACCCTTGATTTTTGTTCATATGCATTTGATTTTGATCTCGTGGTTGTAACTAACATGGGAATGGATCATATGGACTTCCATAATTCCATTGATAATTATAAAGCCTCTCTGGGCAAATTTATAGAGGGAAAAATAGCAGTATTAAATGAAAAGGATAAAATTTTGTCAAAAATGGGAGATTACCCTCTTCAAACCTTCTTTTTTGGGAATGGACATAGAGATCTTAAATTATTCGGCGAATTTAATCTACAAAATGCTGCAGCCGCAGCAACAGTTGCAAATATTTTAGAAATTCCAGAAGACGCAATTAACGACGCACTGGAAAATTTCAAGGGAGTGAAAGGAAGGACAGCAACTATAGACATTTCTGGATGTAATTTTGTAGTTGGAAAAACCGATAATCTAAATGCAGCATCAGCAGTTTTTAATGAGCTGGACTTTGATGTAGCAATTATCGGCACACCAAGAGAAAATGAAATATGCCGATTTGACATTTTAGGAGAAGTTGCAAGGGCAGATCCGGATATTGTAGTACTTTTCCCCGGTCTTGAGGATACAACAGGTATTGCATTTAAAAAATTAAAAGATGAAGGTTATACTGGTGAGATAAAGATAATAAAAGACACTGATTCTGTACTTAATTTTGCATTGGAATGCAGTGAGATATATAAGAACATTTTCATAGGTGGAAATGGTCAGAGTAAACTCATAGAGATGCAAAAAGCACTAAAAAGGATATCAAAAGATGATAATGTCATTAGAAATAAAAAAGTACTCATTGTTGGTGCTGGAAATGCAGGAAGACCTGCAGCACATCTTTTAAATCATTTAGGTAATGAAGTCATTATTTCGGATATTAAAGAATTCGAAGAACTTCCAAAAAAAGCCAAAAGAAAGATTGAAGATTTAATGCAGAAAGGAGTTGCTGTAGAACTTGGTTCTCATATGAATGAACACGCAATGTGGGCAGATGTAGTTTTCATTTCTCCAAGTGTGCCTAAAAATTCTGAAATCAGGAAATTTATCGGTGAATGTGAAGAAAACTATGAAATAGACGAAATAAATACAAGAGATATAGGAAAAATGATTAATTCCCTGATAAAAATTCCTATGATAGGTATAGCTGGAACAGATGGAAAAACCACCACCACAAATATGGCCAATTACACTTTATCTGATAGGTATGACACACTACTTTTCTCTTCCCTGGAGGATTCCCTGGTTATTGAAGGTCTGGTGGATTTTGTAGTGGAAAATAAAATGAAAAGTAAGGATTTTGCAGTATTTGAACTTCCACACGGCACAATAAGAATGGTAGATGGTTTAGAGATATGCATAGGTATTTTAACCAATCTTACACCAGACCATATGGATGAATTTAATTCATATGAAGAATATGTGGAAAGAAATGTATCTATAAAGGATTTACTCCATAAAAACGGGGTTTTAATCGCTAATGGGGATGACCCAATTATAAGTAGATTATCTCCTAAATTTAATGAAGAAGTAATATATTATGGACTTAATGAGCCAAGAGAAATTGTTAATGAAGGTAGAACTTATTCTCACAAATATAATATAAACTATGATATTTTAGCTGAAAATATAAAGCTTAAAGGACTTTATGGCTCTGAATTCACCATTAAAACTCAAAAAATACCCACCATAATATGTAAAAACTGCGGTCAAATGTGCTGTGACTGTGATAATTTTGAAAGAGTATACCGGGAACCATGCACAGTAGACATAAAACTTAAAGTACCGGGAATGTGCAATATAGAAAATGCTTTAGCGGTTTTTGCTACAGATATTGCTTTAGGGTTTGATATAGGATATATAAAGAATAAAATAGAGAGTTTCCCTGGAGTAAATGGACGTTTTGAAAAAATTGATACAGTTAATGAGGTAAACATATTTATGGATGCTGCACATAACCCTGAGGCCATGGAACGCCTTTTTGAGGGTATGGAGCTTGAAGGAAAGTTGATAATATCCATAGATAATCCTGATACTCTTACAATTCGTGATAAATATAAAATAGGCGAAATACTTGGAAAATATGCAGATATAGTAATTGCAAGTGCAAAAAACGAAACAACAGAAGAAATAAATGAAAAAGCTGCTGAAGAAGTGGTTAAAGGAGCTGCAGAAACAGAAACACATAAAACAACCAGCGTGGTAGATTCAATAGTTAAAGCCTTAAAGATTGCAGACAAAAAAGATACCATAATCCATATTGGTCCTGGTGTTGTTAATGCCTATGAAAAAGTGAAATCAGACATTAAAGAAGGCATAGCCACTTATAAGAAAGAAACAGCTTAAAATTCACTGTCCGATTAAAATGAAGTCTAATTTTATTAAGAAGAAAAATCCAAGAGTTATTGTCATCGGCGGCTGTGGAACTGTAGGCAGCTTAATGGCAAGGGTTTTAAAAGATAACGGTGCAGATGTGATTGTATCAGATCTTTCAACCGATAGTCCTCAAATAGAAACCCTTAAAAAAGAAGGAATATCTCTTAATCTTGGGGAGCACAATGAAGATCTTTTAAAAGATGCAGATATCATCGTTCTGGCTCCAAGTTTACTAAATAATTCTAACTTAATTGAAAAAATAAAAAATTCCACTAAAGCCCCCATAATAAGTGTTGATGAAGTTCTGAGCATATGCGATGTTAATAAGCCTGTTGTTGGGATAACTGGAACAAATGGAAAGACAACAACAACATGGATGCTTAAACATATCCTAAAGGGCGCAGGACAGAAAATTCCAGAACATAAACTCAATATACAGGGAAATACAGATTTAATACCGCCTCTTCAAGCAAGACTAGATGGAGATATCGCTGTTTTAGAGATAGGTACCTTTGGAAACCCTAATGAAATAAAAAAATCAGCAATGAACTCTCAAGTTGATATAGGGATTATAACCAATATATCTCAGGACCATTTAAGTAATTCAGGTAAATTTTCGGATTATATCAAATGTAAGGGCGAAATGATCGAATCCGCTGATTTATTGATTTTTAATGCTGATGATCCTGTAGTTGCGTGTCTTGGAAAAAAACCCGAAAATAGCTTATTTTTTGGTATAGATGATTTGAATATTGATATTAATGCATATCCTGAAGAAAGAAATTGTCCAGTATGTAAGAATGATTTAAAATATCTAAAGCATTATCTGGGTCATCTTGGTATATATGAATGTGATTGTGGTTTTAAACGTCCACCTCTCCATGTTAGAGCTCGTGATATTAAAGATGATCAATTTACACTGGTTATGGGTTCAAATAAAGCCAAAATTAAACTGAAAAATAGAGGTATTCACAACATCTATAATGCCCTTGCTGCAGCATGTGGGGCAATGGCTTTAAATGTTGATTTTGATAATATTGTAAGGGGTATTGAAAGTTTTGAAGGGGTTAACGGTAGATTTCAGGAGTTTAATATGGGTAAAAGGGTTATAGTTGATTTTGCCCATAATCCTGCAGGTGTTAAAGCCATAATCCAGGCATTGCGTCTTGAAAAATCGGTAAATTCAAAACTAATTGTTGTTAATACCATATCTTCGGAAAGTGGGATTAATGGAGATATTGAAATAGCAAATATATTAAAAGATGTTGATGTTATAGTAGTAGCATCCAATGCAAGTAGAAAGGCATTAATGGAGATTGAAACTGATTCTCAGGTGATTTTAACAGATTTAAGTAAAAAAAATTCTAAAATTGGAACACTTGGGGCAAGCAGGGAACAGGTTAAAGAAAGTTTGGAAAAAGCCATTGAAGTGGCTGATAAAGATGATATAATATTAGTGATCGGAGAAGGGGGAGTTAAATATTCTGCAGAAATTCTTGGAAAATTCAAAAATTAGCATCGTTGTTCTTTTTTTAGTGGCACTGGCCATGTATCCATTTGGAAATGCAATAGAAGATTATTACCCGCAGCAGGGTCCAACAGAAATCACCTCGATGAATGTAGGAGACACAGTACTGGCAGGAACTACGGTTGTAGATGGGAAAAAAATCAGAAAAGTACCTATACTTTATGACCCCGGATATCTTAGAGATTATATTGAAGATATGAGATTCATTGACTTTTTCGATGCAATAATAACTGGAACAGTTAAAACTCCAATTGGAAGAATTACATCAGGAAGTATTTCAAAAAGTGGAGTTGCACAGGGTTTTAATGGTCCGGGAATTTTAGAAGTTAAAGGGGGGAAATTGACTGTAACTCCACCGGGAACTTTTGTTTATGGAAAAAAAATACCTTATATGTTTGGAATTAAAACAAAAGACGGTCTGGAAATTGTAGAAGGAAATAGAACCATAAAAATAGTGCCATATGACCAGATAAGTAATGATACAATTCCTCATGATTATGTAAATGTAAACAACGTTAAAAAATGGTACAACAATGCTGAAGTGGGTAAAAGTATAACTCTGGGTTATGCTATTGCTAATTTCAACGATGGAAGGAATACAGTTGCACCAGAAGATATAGAAACTTTATTTGGAAGTAGAATAATAGATTATATGAAAAATTACCCCTCAGGATCGCCAATACTTGTATATATGGGACCTGTTACTGAAAAAGTCAGTGGAAGTAATGGAGATTCACTTGGATCTTTTCCTGAGTACAATGATGCAATAAGGGAGCAAAATTCACGAGCATTTGTAGATGCATGGGATGGAACCATAATTCCGCCACATTCTACTTCTTCAGGTAAAGAAACTGTAGGGTTTGGAAGATCTATTGACCCCCATGCTCCTGGAGGATGGGCTTCTCATGGTGTTTGCCCTGCAGCAAGAGCATTAAGAGGTGCAGTATCTGAAGCAGGATTTGGACTTCCAACTGGCCTTACATGGGGAGAATATGCAGTACTATTTGGATTTAATCCTGCAGTGGATGTGAAGGTCACAAATACCAAGGACTATCCGGTTAAAATAGTAATGTGGACAAGCGGATCAGGTCCTGGCATGAGCATACATGCAGAAGTCATAGAATACATACCTCAATAGGAAATTTATTTTCCTTTTTATTTTTCTCTTAAATACATTTTGAGTGATTGGAATGGTTTCAGCAGTTATAACAGCAGCGGGCAAAAACAGACGAATGAGAGAAGATTTTAAAGCCCGTGGAATGGAGATACGACATAAATTACTCCTTGATTTGCATGGAATGCCTGTAATACTTCAAACTCTAAAAAACACTCTTAATGCTAATGTAGAAGATTGTGTTATTGTTTTAGGGCATTTCAGCGATGAAATAACCGTAGTGATTGATGAATTTGATGATGAAAGAGTTAGGGTGGTTAAAAATCCTGAAAATAATGTTGAATTATCTGAATCTCTATTGAATGGAGTAAATAAAATTAAATCGGATTACTGTCTTTGTGTTGCTGCAGATCAACCCACAATATCAGCTGAAACACTTAGAAATTTAATCAAAGGGGTTTTTGAAAGCAAAGATCCAGAAAACACGGTTTCGATTCTTGCAAGGGGAAAAACAGGATATCTGGATTCTGCTAAGGGCCTGGGAATGCCATTTGCATGCCATAAAAACATTCTAATGAAATATTTGGTTGGAAAAGAGGATAATTTAAATCCTATTTTGCGGGAAATGGTTAATGATGGAATTATTTTATATGGAGTTCAATCTTTAAACGATCTGGAGCTAATAAATATCAACAGATATGATGATTATCTGAAAATTGTAAGAGAAAGTGATTTATAAAATAAAAACAGGAGAATTAACTTAAAATAAAAAATAAATAAGGGGAGTTTTTAGAATTTCTTGTTTTCAGTTTCCTCTTCAAGGAGATCTAAACGGTCTTCTACTTCTTCAATTGCTTTTCCAAGTCTTCCGATGATTTTAACGGTATCTAATACCCATTTTGCTACTAATTGATCGTTAAATTCTCCCCTTTCCACATAATCTGCCATCTTCTTTTCCAGATCATTGACTTCATCTATAACTTCATATATTTTTGATTGCACCATCTATAATCACTCCTTTAGATTTAATAATGTGTTGAAGAAGGTTTTATTTCATGGATATAAGTGCTGTTACAACGCATCCTATATTTTCGCCGTTCATTCCCACAATTACTTCATCTTCTTTTATATCAGCATACTGCCTTGAACCACTGCATCCAAGGGTAATATTTGCGGTATTGTTAACAAAGGGACCGGCCACAGCGTCGGCACATAAGGATTGAATTCCTGAAAAACTTGCTTCTACCCTACCACCACGAGTGTAAACCATTGCCTGAGCAAGTTTAAGTGCCTGAGCAGGGTTACAGATAACTACAATCACATCAGGATCAAATTTAATGTTTTCTAAGGGTGCATAGATGATAGCTTTCATCATAGGATCAATTTTAGGGATACTTTCCATTGTACGCTTTGCAGAGCCGAGACTTGAGAATCTACCCAGGCTCTGATAAAATTCACCAGTTTTTATCTTTTCTGGGGTTTCCATAAGACCAATTGCAGATGCCCCGCCTTTACACATCTGTTCTTCAGCGGTTGCATAAAATGTTTCTCCCTGCGCTGCTTTTTGAACCATCTCACAGTGCCTTATGTTTTCTTTTATTTTTTCAATCTCTTTGGGTATGTCTTCTTCTCTTAAAATAAATTTTATTGCTACGGGGGATTTACTTAAGCCGAGTCTTTCTTTAAGTTCCCTTGAAACCATATCATATCCTTCTACTTCGCAAGTGCCTTCTACCATGATTTTTCACCGTTTTTATTATATTGTTTAAATTATTTAATTTTATTCAAAATTAAATAAAAATTCACTTGGAAAAGGTATAAAAAGTCTTAAAAAACTAAAATTATAAAATTAAATGTTAAAAATAAAAAATTTAGATATTTTAAACAGATCTAACGCCTTCAACAAGCTCTTCTATCTTATTTTTAATATCAGAACAGTCTTCAACGACGGTACCTGTTACAACAATATCTGCTCCAGCTTTTGCAACACTGGCTGCTGTCTCACCATCACGTATTCCCCCGCCAACAATTACAACCAAATTGGTCATTTTTTTGACTGCTGCAATCATTTCCTCGGGAATATGATTTGCTGCACCAGAACCGGCTTCAAGATAGATTAATTTCATTCCAAGGCATTCTGCAGCCATTGCATAGGCAACAGCAATATCTGGTTTGCTTCTAGGTATTAACTTTGCATCTCCAACCCATCCAACAGTTCCTCCTGGCTCAACAACAATATAACCCATTGGTAAAGTTTCAATCCCTATTTTTTTAATGTTCGGAGCGCCTAATGCTTGTGCGCCAATTATCCAGTAGGGATTTGTTGAGTTTAGAAGACTCATGAAAAAAATCGCATCAGCATGTTTGCTTACGCCAGTGATGTTACCTGGAAAAAGAATAATTGGAACATCAATATTCTCCTGCAATGCTTTTGCAGTTGAATCAAGCTCATCAGACTGTGTGGTAGATCCACCGAGCATTATTCCATCAGTACCTCCAGAAACAGCTTCCTGTGCGATTTTAACTGCCTTTTCAGGACTTTGCTCTTCAGGATCTAAAAGTGTTAAGTGTATTTTGTGGTCTTTTAATGTATTTTTAATGTAATTTTCAACCTTCATTTTATCACAGGATAGAAAAAATCATTATTATAAACGTTATAAATATAAAGGGGGAGGTTAAACCTCCAAAATATTATTTAGAGGATTTATCTATCCTCTTGGTTCTTTAGCTTTCGGTCTTAGACCCTTGTAACCACATTTCCTGCATGTTTTTGCAGTAGGGGGGTTTCTTGCGTTACATTTTAAGCATATTTTGATATTGAATATTCTATTTTCTGCTTCTTCAAATCTAGCCATATAATAGCCTCCTTATATAATTATTTAACTTAATTTTATACAGTTTAGAATATATATCACTCTAAAAATTCATTTTGAATTTCTACAACTTCTAAACTGCTTTTAGCTTTAGAGTATGCTTCTAATAGCTCTTCATTGAGCTTTAGAAAATGAGGGCCCCATTTGAACTGGGACATAATGTCAATAGCAATATCTTTAAACCCAATTATATAAAAACTTGCTGCAATTGCCTCAGCAGTTGATAGTATGCATGGCTTTCCATAATTGGTTGGATTTGCAGCTATAAGAAAAGGCAATGATCTGCTATTTTTCCCTGTTTTTAACCTAAAAGGGACTTTATCCAGCCTTTTCCATGAACAATCAAGCCCTACAAGTCCTTTTTCAATAATTGTCTCTCTATCTTCAACAGATAATGCTTTTTGAGAATATGGATCCAGTACAATTGCACCGGTAGGTACTTGATTTAATTTTGTAACTACTTTAACTTTTCCCTTTTTTCCAAGTTTAACTGTGGTGCATTTCTTACGATCACATTCTTCTGCATGATATACAACAATTCTCATTTCTAAAACACATTAAAATTTTTTTGGATCATTTTCAAATTATTTAAAAAGAACAATATTTTTTTTAAATCATCATATATTAAAATTTATCCATTAATAAAAAAAGATTAGGAAAAAGCTATGTATAAAATTTTATTTTTTAATATATGATTTTTAATAAATAAGCTTGAAATCGAGCTTTAAAGTGTAGATCGCTCATGATCAACTATTTTTGATACTGCAATTTTAGGATCCTTAATATTCTCTAAATCATAATATTTTCCACCTGAAGCTAAGGCTAACTCCATATTGGTATCCCTACCAAATTTTACGGTTTTTTCAAAATTTACAACTATTGTTGTTATATCATTTTCTTTCAGGCTTTCTGCAATCTTAACAGCATCCTGGGTAGGTCCTTCTTTGAATCCCACATTAGGCATACCATCTGTTAAAATCACCATCATAGGAACATATTCATTGGTGAATTTCTCTTTTTTCAGTAATTCAAGTCCTTTTTTAAGCCCAGATGCCAGGGGAGTTGTACCTCCAACCCTAATATTGTCCACATGTTCTTTGAATGATGTTGCCCGTCTGGTTGTTGGAATTATAACCTCTGCATCGTGGCCTTTAAACCCAACAACACTTAACTTATCTTTATGTCTTGCGGTATCATCAATTAACTGATTTAAAATGCCTTTAACTTTATTTGCTTTTCGATCAGAGAACATGGATCCGCTTATATCTACTACAAGAGCTATTGATGCTCTTGCACCATGTTTTCTTACTTTTTCGCGCAGATGTTCATTTTCAACTTTTATACTGCCCTCTGATTTAACTGCCGCAGCCCTTAATGTTGCATCTATTGCTATATCACGAGAAACCTTTTTAGGAACCTTACTTTTTATGTACTTGCCTTTTTGGGTCTTAGAATCAACTCTTTTTCCATATAATCTGTTTTTAGTTTTGCCTTTCATTTTAAGGAGCTTTTTTATATCAATCTCCTCTGCATCGGTTTCTACGATGTTTTCCTCTTCTTCAAGGCTTTTAAGCATCATCCCTTTTTTCCCTTCTTCCTGATTATCGGGCTGTTCAATAGGAGTTCGAGCGCTTCCAGTCTTTTGTTCTTCCTCAAGTTGATTTTCTTCTTGAGGGTCCTCTCCGTTATCTGGATTCAAATCACCATTACCATTTTGTTCTTGTTCAGATGATGAATCTTCCTTATCATCATTTTTTTCCTTTTCTTCTTCCTCAATATCTGAAACCGCTTTTTCCAGCATTTCTTTGATTTTGTCCTGACCATATGATTTTGGAAGTCTTTCTCCAAGGACAAGTAGCATTGCTTCCTCTAAATCATCATAATTGACTTCATTACGATTATTGTAAGCTGCAATGGTTTTAGCGGTTTTTAAAATAGCAATGTCTGCCCGATGTCCGTCGACCCCTATATTAACACAGACCAGCGCTATGGCTTTCATAATGTCTGAAGATACTTTTACATCTTCAAGCAGATTTCTGGCACTTAAAATATTTTCCAGTATTTTATTTTGTTCAGATTTAAATTTCTCTACAAATCCTGCAGGATTCCTTTCAAACTCTTCTCTACGTGCCATTATTTCTATACGGTCTTCAATTTCCATGATACTATGCACTATGATATGAAGACCAATCCGATCCGAAAGCTGAGGTCTAAGCTCCCCTTCTGCAGGGTTCATAGTTCCAACAAGTATAAATTTGGATGGATGGGATAATGAAATTCCCTCTCTTTCTACAATGTTCACACCATAAGCAGCAGCATCCAGCAGAACATCCACAATGTTATCATCCAGAAGGTTTATTTCGTCGATATAAAGTATGTTCCTATTGGCCTCTGCAAGTATCCCTGGTTCCAGGGCCTTTGTACCTTCTTTAAGAGCTTTTTCAATGTTTATTGATCCAACAACACGATCCTCAGTTGAACCCAGGGGAAGCTCCACCACTCTCATTTTTTTTTCTTCAACCTTCATATCTTCAGATATACATGCATCACATAGTGATCCTTCATCATCAGGATCACAGTTAAATGGACAGCCTTTAACAACTTTTATAGATGGTAAAAGGTCAGCAAGCGCCCTTACTGCTGTGGTTTTGCCTGTTCCTTTGTCTCCTTTAATAAGGACTCCACCAATACTTGGATTTATTGCATTTAATATTAATGCTTTTTTAATGTTTTCTTGACCTACAATTGCTGAAAAAGGAAAAATAAGGTTTTTCAATAGTCTCACCGTTTATTGCTCTAAAATTATTTTTTTAATCTGTAAACTAGGATTTTTTAGTTAATATATATAATGAAATTACATCCATAAATATATTGTCAATATTATTATTTCTACATAGTTTTAATAATATTTTAGAAATAATTGAAAAATGAATAACCTAAAGAATAAATAATACCAATTACATAAGCTCAACTGGTGATATAATATGTGTACTGTTGGAGGACCAATGGCTGACATTAAAATGAAGAAACTTAAAACAAAAAGATACAGATGCATGGATTGTGGAAACGAGTTTAAAGGAATTGGAAGAAAAGTAGTTTGCCCTGCATGTCAGTCAGAGAACGTAGAAGCATTAGAATAACTCCAGATGAGATTTTATTTTTAATTGGAAATTCTGGAGAACTTGGCATTGTGAAAGCCGGAAATAAAAAACAGATTTTCATAGGGATGCCGAATAAAGAAGAGATAGTAGTATTTCTTGAACCTGAAGATTTAATTGCAGTTTCTTCCTTTGATTCGGGTGAAAAAGCCGAAAAAGGAATTCGATGCATGATTTATCTTCTAAGAGAATTAAATGCCCCAATTACTGTTCTTCCAGAAAATCACCCAACTTCAAACAGACTTCCAATGGTTGTAGCCACAGGAGACCATGTTCGTCTGAACTGTAATATAGTTCCAGGAACCCATCCGGAGCAGGATATATTATGTGCATGCGAAGATCTTTCTGGCCTTGAGATATCAGCCTCAAATGAAGGTGTTAATATTGATGGGGTCATTAAGGATTTTAAAGTTGAAAAATTTTGAATTTAATTGCCAGATCTCCTTAGATTTCTGGTAAACATTAGTTTAATATAATAAAAAAAGGTTTAAGTGTATAATATGCTGATCTATGATTTTTATCAGATTTTTGGACAGATAGTGTTCATTGCAGGTATTTCGATTTTAATACTGCTATCAGTGACGCTTATTCTTGGAAGAATGCTTATAAGGCAGGAAAGGCTTATTTTTCCCAGACTTCTTCTATTTACAATAGATGTGTTTTATGGATTATTCAAAAAATTTGCCGGAAATGTAGGGGTTGATGAAAAAATTGTAGATCAAATTGGCGTTGAAGTTAGAAATAAAGTCAATGAAAAATCTTTTGATAAAATAGATGATAAAGATAAAGTTTTAATCCTTCCGCACTGCCTGAGAAGTCCAAAATGCGAAGCAAAGCTGGATTCTACTGGTCTTCATTGTACTGACTGCAATCGATGCGTAATAGGCGTTTTAAAGAATAAAGCAGAGTACAAAGGTTATAATGTATTTATCATTCCGGGATCAACATTTTTAAAGAAAATTGTCAAAGAAAATGAGTTTAAAGCAGTTTTGGGCGTAGCCTGTTACCAGGATCTGAATCTGGCAATGATGAAACTTTCAAAATTCCACTGTCAGGGAGTACCACTCTTAAAGGATGGTTGTGTCTGTACAAAGGTTGATACAAAAGCTGTTCTTGATAAAATGGGTATTGAAACTTCACAGAACATTAAAATCCCTCAGAGCAATGTTTCATGTGCTAAAGAACGTTCTAATCGTAAATTACTTTAAATTTTTACTTAGTAAAATTTTAAGGTTCGAAAAACCAAGGTTTATCTCAACTTTAAAAATTCAAAATTTTTAATGTTCAGAAATCTTTCAAAACTGTAGATTTTTCTAAATTTAATTATAAGATTTAGAATTTATGGTGCAAAAACATTCCAGAAACCATGGAAGAGAAATGATCCGTAAACTTTACCCGTTTTTAAACGTATATACCCTACAATAGTGCCTAATAACAATCCGATCATTATTTTACTTATAATTAGGGGCATTAAAGTGAATTCTTTTGGGTGAATCAAAAATACATCCATATAACCAATATGCCATAGTCCAAAGGATAATGTGATGATAATCCATGTAATTATACATGAATTTTTTGTTTTTAGGGAATTTTGAACATTATTCCATAGATATCCTCTAAATAAAAGCTCTTCAAATGCAGGTACAACAATTCCAAATATCAAACTTATAATAAGAACATCAAATTTAGCACCCATAATAATTGGCAAAAATATAAAAATGGGAAGTGCTACTAACCCTGTAAAGTATATTAGCATTGTTTTCTTGTTAACATCATCTAAATTTAAGCTTAAATCTCTTAATGATGGTCTAAATATTCCTAAAAGCAATAATCCAACTATTAAAAATGATATTCCATTTAAAATCTGAAATAATAGAATATCTTGTCCCGGTTTAAGTAAGTACCATAATCCATCCATTACAAACACTCTCAAAAGCTGTATGGCTGTTAATACAACTATTATTTTAGCTAAAAGTTTTAAAAATGATTTATAATTGTATGAGTTCTTGAAAATTTCCATAAAAATGTCTCCAATGATATATTTTTTCTAATTTTATGGGAGGTCTATTTTTCAGTGGTTATAATAACAGACTTAAAATCCATGCTAACCAGCCTAAAGCACCGATAGCATACACAATGTATATTGTCCACTTGACGCTTTTGTTTATAAAGAACATTTTAATTCTTCTCTTTCCCTTAATTATTAGAATAACAAGCGCTAAAATAGATATTCGGAATCCCCATAAAAAATAAGGTGTTTCTATCGTTTTTTCTAAGGTAAGAAGTTCATTTTCAAAGAATTGTCCAAATAAAATAACAAATAAAATGAACCATCCAACCAGTGCTAAAATAAATGAAGCAATATATAATCTTGTTTTGAAATAATCTTTCCAATCTCTATTTTTAATTTTAGTCATATGATTGCCTCATAAAAAGTTCATTCTTGGTCTTCTTTGTAAATGAAAATGTCTTCTATTTGTACATTGAAAAATTCTGCTATTTTAAATGCCAGAACTAAAGACGGGTCATATTTGTCTTTTTCTATTGCGATAATAGTTTGTCTGGTGACTCCAAGTATTTTAGCAAGATCTTCTTGAGTTAAGTTTTGCATGGCTCGATATACCTTGAGATTATTTTTCATAAATATCAATAACCATATTTTTTATTGTAATATCCATAGAAGATGTAATATAAGGTCAACAAGGCAACAGATGCATAGGAAAGAGTATAACCAGCCTGGGTAAAATCTGGATATTCATTTCGTAGTGTAATGAAAAATAATCCTATAATGGCTATAGAGATAGAAAAAAGCACCATTGCCATTCGAGATGCTTTTTCACTTATTTTAATTATTCTTTCATCTTCTAAAGTTTCATCAGTATTCTTTTTATAAATATAGGAGGCCATAGCGCCAATTACAATAGCTAAGATAGCGGGAATTATTTCTCCCATTGTAACAGATAATCCTACTACTATTCCAACAAATATAGCGATAATTACTCTTAAAATCTTATAGTTTTTCATTATATCACCTTAAATTTGGTTAATATTTTCTACTGTAATATGATCTAGATACAAAGTATAGTACAAAGCAGAAAAATGCCAGTACAAATAGAGTATATCCTGCCTGTAAAAATTGGGGATAAACGTTCCTTAAAGCAACTATAATTATCCCTGCATAGATCATAACAGCTATAAGAATTCCTAAAGTCATTGTAGAGGCTTTTTCGTTAATTAATTGAGTTCTTTCATCTTCAACAATAACAGTACTATCTCCTCTAAATATTTCTTCTAAATTATCTCTATTTATGTATAAAACAACTCCCTCTGCACTCAAAAGTATAATGGCGAGTATTATAACATAAATATTCCCTAATATCAATCCTGCAAGCCATAAACCAGTAATAAAGACAGATAGAATCTTTATAAATAAACCTGACTCAAATATTGATAGTATTTTCATTACTGTTCCCGAATTTGGATTCATATTATTCACCTCAAAAACCCTCAAACGCTTCGCGTTTGGGTATGTAAAAACCTTTAGTTTTTATGGCCACAAAACCTTCGGTTTTGTAGGCATCGAAAATTGTAAATTTCCGAAAGTTTTTTATTCTTTGTAGTCGGAAAAAGCCTTGCTTTTTCCTCATCTTCATTCATTTATTATATTTTTAGATGATCTCCATAATGTCACATTTGAAGCGAAAATGGTGATAATTAACTGTAAAAATGGAGATATGAATATCATAAGGAGTATCCAGCCAATAAAACTTATTTTGGGGTCATAAAGAATTAATGGAATCCCAAAATTAATAAAATCTGCATAGGGATTTAGAAGCATTGTACTTATAGGTCCCCAGATGATTAGCATTAGTATAAATGTAAAGGTGGATGTAATAAATGCATATTTTAAAATTATGGTTAAAAGAGTCTCTAAATTTTGTTCATTATTTTTTAATCTTTTTGCTATGTACCATCCAACTGGAAATCCAAATAACACGCAAAAAAATGGGATACCCATTCCTACTCCAACAAAAAATAGGTTTAGAATGATATAGATAGCAAAAACGGCTTTTTTATTGATATTAAAAATATTGTTCATTTTCTTCCTCAAGTAAAATATACTTTACATAATGTTATATAAACTTTACTATATGTTAATGTATTTTTACTTTCAACTTAAAAATTAATTGAAGTGAATTGAAAATTGCAATATAAAAGACTAATTTGAACTAAATCTTAATAATAAAAAAATATATCTAAATAAATAAAATAATTTAACTTTATGTGTTATAATAGTAAATATTTTATATATAATGATAAATATTTCATATATTAATATTATAAAACATATTTAAATGGATATTATTAAGATTAAATGAAGATTCTTGATAAATTTCTATTTAATTTATTAAAATAGGAAGGAAAAAAAATGAGAAAGTATTATTTGGATAATTTACGTTGGTTAATAATTTTGATTCTATTCCCGTATCACACATTATTATTGTATACTCCACTAGGTTCATACATCATAAATGCTGGTAATTATCTTTTTGCCAATATCTTTATTTTATCGTTTTCTATTTGGTTTATGCAACTGTTATTTGCGATAGCAGGAATTGCTACATTTTATTCATTAAAAAAAAGGACTCCCAAGTTATATATTAAAGAAAGAGTATCAAAACTCCTAATTCCAATGATTTCGGGTGTTGTTTTTGTAGTATCAGTCTCAGTATATTTTGGTTTTCTTTATAATGGTTATACAGCAGGATTCCTTACAATGTGGTGGAACTTTATTACCAACTGGTTTACTTATTTTGCAGAAGGTATAGGTCTTGGTCCATTGTGGTTTTTATTGTACCTTTTTATAATTTCTCTTGTTGCACTTCCAATTATTATGAAATATAAAAATGGAGAATGGAGAATTCCACTGGAAAAAGTAACAGTACCTAAATTGTTATTACTCTTTATACCATTAGCTATTGGAAATTTTTTCCTGAATTTTTATCCTGAAAAAAGCTTGGTTCAGTTTTTCCTGTTATTTTTATTTGGATACTTCTTCCTATCTGATGATGGTATTCAGGAAAAGCTGGAAGATAAAAGATGGCCTTTATTCATATCATTTATTGGTTTAATGAGCATATATCTATCTTTTTATATAATGAATTCAGCAGGAGGATCTGCAGCACCTACAGCGAGCAATGTAAGTTTAGTTTCAATTTTAATCCCATCATTGTTTACTAACTTTATTTTATGGATTGGAATATTGGGTATAATGGGAATGGGTAAGCATTATTTGGAATTTAAAAATTCAATCACTCTATATCTTTCAGCAGCATCATTCCCCATATATATTTTCCATATTGCATGGATTAATATCCTGGCATATTACATTATTGGGTTTATACCAAATATGATAGTTCTACAAATAATTCTAATTATGGGGATAAGTTTTGTACTAACAATTCTTACAATTGAAATTGTAAGAAGAATAAAGGTAATTCGATCCATTTTTGGTATCAAAGGCTGAAACCGCGCTGTTAAATAGTATAATACAATTAAAGGGTAATAGTCATTTAAAAATTAAATGATTATTTCCATAGTTTACAAATACCATAGTTTATATAAAGATAACAAATGTCTGCTTTATAGATCTAAATGAGTGAATTTTAATTTTTATGATGGAGAATAATGGTAGGACTTATGGAATTGATTTTTAAGAATAATGAAATCTTTGCGTGGAAAAAATTTTATCTTGCTGAACATCGCAGTTAAATAATAAACTTCTCAACATTCATTAAGTGCTATTTTCGTTACCTGCTATGAATCAACCGCATGCACTCACATTTACGGCCTAAATAATGCTTTTAATTCTTTAAATAGTTATATACAGTTTAAACACCGGAAATAACACCAAAACATAGAGACAATATATTTAATTAAATATAAATTCAGTGATAAATAAAAAAATTATGATAAATCATGCCCACTAAAATTATGATTGTTGAAGATGAAGCTATTACAGCAGCAGATATTAAAAGTACATTGAAAAGCATGGGTTTTGAAGTAGTTTCAACTGCTTTTGAAGGAAAAGAAGCTATTCAAAAAGCAAAAGAACTTAAACCAGACTTAATACTTATGGATATATTTCTTAGAGGAGAATTAGATGGTATTGAAGCTGCCCGTAAAATAATGACTTTTTCTGATATTCCTATTATTTATTTAACCGCTCTTTCCGATAAAAAAACCTTAAAAAGAGCTAAACTAACAAAACCATATGGATTTCTCACCAAACCCTTTAGTCAGGATGTAATTGTAAACACAATAGAAACCGCTCTTTATAAGCACGAACTTGATAAAAAATTAAAAGAAAGTGAAGAAAAGTTTCAGTTAATGTATCAGGATGCTCCATTGCCATATCAATCTTTAGATGAATCAGGATTTATCACTGAAGTTAATCAAGCATGGCTTGATACTCTGGGATATTCAAGAGATGAAGTTATTGGAAAATGGTTTGTTGATTTCTTAAAAACTAATAATGCTGAAAAATTTCTGGAAAATTTTCCAAAATTTAAAGCTAAAGGAGAAATTTGTAATATAGAATTTGAAATGAAACACAAAAATGGCTCTATTATAATTGCAGAATTTAATGGTAAAATAAGTCACGACGAAAGGGGCAATTTTCAAAGAACCCACTGTATATTTCAGGATATTACAAAGCAGAAAGAAGCAGAAAAAAAAATTAAAGAGAGCAACGAACGTTATAGGCAGTTTTTCAATAATCCCCTCCTGGGTTTTGCCCTATGCAAAATATTCACTGATGAAAATGGAGAACCAGTGGATTTTGTTTACTTGGAAGTTAATAACGCATTTGAAAATTTAACAGGGCTTAAAAGAAAGGAAGTTTTAAATAAAAAAGTCACAGATGTCCTTGTCCCTGAAGAAGTTGCTGATATAATTAAAATTTATGGAAAAGTGGCTCTAACCGGTGAATCAACTATTTTTGAATATCCCATACCTTCTTTAGACAAATATTTTGAAATCTCTGCCTTTTCACCCAGAAATAAACATTTTATAGCATTTTTCACGGATATTACTAAACGTAAAAAAGTTGAAGAGGAATTAAAAAAATCTCGAGATAATTTTGAAGAACAAGTCAAAGCACGTACATTAGATCTTCAAATTGAAAGAGATAAGCTAAATACTATTCTTAACACCACGAAAAATAGGATATGTGTTGTAAATAGTAATTATGAATTGGACTATATTAATCCTGCAATGGAAAAAGATTTTGGAATAAATAAAGGACAGAATTGTTATGAATATTTTTATAATAAGACTGATATCTGCGCGGGATGCAAAATTCAAAAAGCTTTTGAAGGCAACGTCGTCGAATGGAAACAGCATTTATTAAGGTTAGACAAAGTTTATGATGTATTGGCTGCACCTATACTTAACACTAATGGCTCTAATTCTGTATTGGTGATATTAAATGATATTACAAAGCATGAAAAGACTAAAGAACAATTAAAAGAAGCTGTACAAGAATTAAAGCATTCTAATGAGGAACTGCAGAGTTTTGCCTATATTACAAGTCATGATTTACAGGAACCATTAAGAACTATGGCCAGTTATGCGGGTCTCCTGAAACAGCGCTATGAAGGTAAATTTGATAAGGATGCTGATGATTTCCTTGATTATATGATTAAAGGTGCTTCAAGAATGAAAGAAATGATTCAGGGACTGCTTGATTATTCTCGTTTAGGAACACAGGGAAGAGAATTCAGGAAATTTAGCAGTGAAGAGGCACTTAATAATGCTTTATCTAATCTTCATCCTCCAATTGAAGAGTGTCACGCCGAAATAACTCACGATAAACTTCCATTAATAATAGCAGATCCTGACCAGATTACATGCGTATTTGAGAACCTCATTGGTAATGCATTGAAATTCCGAAGGGAAGGAAAAAAACCTAAAATTCATATTTCAGCAAGAAAAATAGATGATGAATTCATTTTTAGTGTTCATGATAATGGAATAGGAATAGAAGAACAATATATAGACAAAATCTTTGAAATATTTAAACGATTACATGCTATTGATGAGTATAAAGGTGCTGGAATTGGACTTGCAATCGTTAAAAGGATTATAGCTCGTCATGGTGGTAGGGTATGGGTTGAATCAGATTTAAGTAAAGGTTCTACTTTTTATTTTACTATTCCAGTTGAACTTATTGAAAAAGAGGATAGAATTACATAAAATCTGAAAATTAATTGATTATCTATTTTTACATTAAATTATAGGGTATTGGTGAAATGCTAATGATTTACCTTTTAGTGGCCCATAAAATCGGATAGATATTTAAGAGGGCCGAAATCCACAGATAATGTGTCATGTAATGATATTGGGTCTAAATAACTTATTTTTACCTATTTAAATTAGTGAAAACCTTAATCTTAATCTTTATTCTTTTTATGTCGTTTGATTATTTTGAACTGACCTCAAATGTGCCATATAGCTCTGCTTTCTCTTGTTTTAACCATCTGCATATACAGGATCATGGGAAGTCATTTCCCGGCCTATTGGACAATTAAATAGTTTGAAATCTTTCTTTTTCATATATCTCATCGGTTTATTTCTTATAGTTCTCCATTTAAATTATAAAATATATAATAAATATGTAATTTTGAAAAATTAAAGAATGTTAGGAGGGAGACTCTTATGAAAAAAGTTATCATGCTATCTGCAAGCCCAAGACCAAGTGGAAATACTTACCAGGTCCTTGAAGAATGCGCAAAAATCATAGAAGATGAAGGATTAGAAGTAGAAATAATCCCATTTGTGGGAAAAAACATCAGATCATGTATTGCATGTGGAAGATGTGGAGAATTGGGTGAATGCTCCCAAAAAGATGGATTAAATGAGATCATATCAAAAATTAGAGAAGCTGATGGATTCATTGTAGGATCACCAGTCTACTTTGGAACAGCACGTGGAGATATAATGTCTGCATTACAGAGGATAGGGATGGTATCAAGAGCTTCTGATAATTTCTTATCATGGAAAGTTGGGGGTCCTATTGCCGTTGCAAGAAGAGGAGGACATACAGCTACAATTCAGGAGATGTTGATGTTCTTCTTTATTAACGATATGATTGTTCCGGGCTCAACTTACTGGAATATGGTCTTTGGACATTCACCAGGACAGGTACAGGATGATGATGAGGGAATGGAGACTATCAGGCGCTTCGGCTACAATGTAGCAACTTTAATTAAGAAAATAAGCGAATAATCAGGGATAACATAAAAATCCTTTTTTTTAATTATTTTTACCTATGCAGATATGGCAAAAGAACAGCTTTATAAAAAGTTTGCAAGGTATTATGATAAAATATATGAAAAAACAGATTACCAAAAAGAAGCATAATTTATAAAATGGGCAATTAAAACATTTAAAAGTAATCCTGGCAACGAACTTCTTGATGTAATCTGTGGAACAGGAGAACGTGCTTATTTTCCCAAAAAATGAACTTAAAATCATTAATTGATATGAGGAAATGTTAAAAATAGCAAGGGAAAAATTACCGGATATTCCTTTTATTAAATGCTATATGAAAAAAATGGATTTGGGCGTAATTCGATGTGTTAATCTGCATGTTCAGTGCAATAAATTACAATACAACTCTTGAAGAGTAAAAAATTACTCTAAATAAGTTTTACAATCATTTAAAAGATGACGTGTCCTTATTTTCGATATGGTTTAAATAAAGAAAACTGGATTGAAGGAATTGTAAGTGTGGATACTGTAGTTGACAATGACTTTAAACTGACAAACATGAAGGGTTTTCCGCGTCAAAATGATAAATTTTGACAGCTTGCGTGGATATGACAATCCCATTTAGAAAAAGATGTATTTAATTCAAGCTTTGTGTACTTGGTAAAAGAAGAGGGAGTTCTTGATTCGAGATTAATGAGCACAAATTAGGTGTTTTTGGAATGGGAGATGTCATTAACTTGGTTGAGGAACATGTTTTTGAAGTCTTTATTTCTTCGGATTTTATAGATGAAGAGTGGCAAGTAGGAACCTGTTTTTGTTTGTGTGAAATAAGAAAAATATTTCAATTATTTATGATATATCAAAACAGGGATTACTATGAAAATAGCTGTTGCAACATCCAATGATAAAGATGTCGAACATTTTGGGAAAGCGCAGGAATTCATGATCTATGAATTTGATGAAGAAAAAGTTGATTTTATTGAAAAAAGGGAATCACCTAAAATTAAGGGTGAAAAACATCAATGGAAAAAATCTCTAAATGTTATAGAAGACTGTGAAGTTGTTATATGTGCTCAAGCAGGGTTGAAAGGTAAATTTGGTCTTAAAAATGCAGGGATTAAACTTGTTGAAGATCAAGGAAGTGTGGATGAAGTTATAGAAAGATATGTCAATCATTACAAGTTTATGAAAAAACCTCTATTTTGATTTAAACAATGATATTGTATAATGAACCTTAAAATCTTAATTTAAACTTTAATTTTAATATACCATAACAGATAAGATGTAATAATTCTTATTTCTTTATTTATATCTACATTATAACTAAATTTTTGTTTTATACTCATTTAATGTCCCTAATTACATATTATTTCTAATTAAATGATTTTTACAGCTTACAGAAAGTATTATATTATTTTTTAGTCTTATTAATTTATAATTAACTCTGAAATTGCAAATAATTATATAATTGAATGATGTTATTAGTAACTATAATGGCATAAGGGAGGTTTAAAGTGAAACTAATTAATTATGTTTTAATTATATTTTTAGTCCTAGGGATTTTAGGTTTTTCAGGCATTGCTTTTGCACAGGATAGCATAAACTCTTCTGAAAGTATGCTGGATGTTAATCCCTCTGATGCTCTGGTTCAGGGGTTTGTTCCTGTACTTAAAGGTGGAAAGATATCTGGCGATGACATTGAAGCATTTATGGCTATGCCTCTGGAAGATAAAATATTCGTTATTGCAATAGGTTTAGCATTGCTCATGTTTATAATCTGGTACACTTTAAAAGGCAAATATACGAGGCTTAGTTTAAGAATACCAATTATTTTTGCCTGGCTTTTACTGATATTTGTACCATTATACTGGCTTGGAAATATGATGTATTTTATTGTTGCAGTTATGGCCATATTGGTTGTTTTAATGACAACGTGGTACCATGAACATGGCAGACACATGAGTAAAACTCGTCTAATAGGAGTTATAGGGGGAGTGTGTTTGCTGCTGGTTTTAGTGGTAGGTCTACCAGTATATTATTATTTCACTGCATCAGAAGATATTGCTGAAATAACAGTAGCTTCTAAAAATGCAAATTTGGAAATAGTTGACTATAAAGTTTATAGAAACACTTTTACAGGTTCAGATGTAAAATTTGAGGGTTATGTAAAAAATAGTGGAAGTAAAGCTGTAGAGTTTGTCCAGATAAATGTAACTGGATATGATGTGGCAGGAAACATTGTTACAAATAAAACTACTTTTGTGGATGATAATACATTACTGGCAGGTAGTACTTCGCCCTTTGGTGAACTCTCATCATATTATGGAGGATATTTGGAAGACCCTCAACAAAAGATAGTACGCATTAAATTAGAGGCATTTACAGATTTTTAGAGCTTTTTAAGCTCTGATTTTTAATTTTTATTTTAAAAAGGAAAAACAAGGAGGATAGGAGGTTAATCATGAAAAAAAGTATATTGGCCATAATAATGCTGTTAGTTGTTTCTATAAGTATATCTGGCTGTATAAGTTTAGATGATGGTGATTCTACATCATCAGATGATCAATCCAGTGTTAATCAGCAATCCAGTTCGGATAAAACAACAACTAAAAGTTCCAGTTCAAGTTCATCTAAGAGAACCCAGTCAAATACAAAGACATGCACAGAATGTGGTGGAAATGGTATCTGCTGGGGGTGTGGAGGAGACGGAGAAACTTCTCCAGATGGATATGAAATCTATGAGTGCATAGTATGTGAAGGAAGTGGCATTTGCCCTGCATGTTCTGGAACAGGAAGGATGTATACAAGTCAAAACGGGTAATACACATTATTTTCTATTTTTTAATTTAACAAAGCAAAAAAGTATTGTGTAACCACGCAATTTTATTGGAATCTGGGAGCTGGTTATATTATGAAAAATGGCATTTTAGTAGTTTTTGTAGCCATTATAGTGGCATCTTTAAGCATATCTGGATGTATAAGTTTAGGGGATGATACAAATACTTCAACTGTAAGCGATCAGCCTGATGATCAGAATACTGGTTCATCAAGTAAAAGTTCAAGCACTAAAAAAAGTTCTTCTTCAAGTTCCACTAAACAGAGCACTCAGTCACATACAGCAACATGCGATGAATGCGGTGGAAGCGGCATATGTTCAAGTTGTGGAGGTACTGGAACAAGGCCGGTATTAGAAGTAACTGGGGACGATTATGAGTGCATAAAATGTGGGGGAAATGGTGTTTGTCCTGCATGTGCTGGAACTGGTAGAATGTATACCGATCAAAACGGATAATTAATACCAATTATTATTTTTTTGGAAAACTTTTAAAATTGAAGGAAATGCTAAGCTTGCAAAAATTGAAAATTTTTGTGCTCCGAAATCTTCGATTTGACAACATTTTCTGAACAATAAAAAATAAATCATAGATTTTTAAAGTTGAGAAAAACTTCGGTTTTTCGAACCTTAAAATTTATCAATAGATAAATTTTAAAGTATAAATAGCAGCGATTACTAAACAATAGATATACCTTTGGGCGGATTTTTAAATTTAATTTAAACTAAAATTTTTAATTTAACATTGATGAAACTTAACTTTTAATCAGTGTTTAAATTTATTGAATTCTTCAATATATTTATAAACCATAAATTAGATTGTATAATAAGTAATTTTTAAATTAAGTTTCATTAATTTAATGGTTTTATGGAGCTTCTATTGGAGGTTCTTTTTTGCTTTTAAAATTAAAGGCAGTATTCTTGATAAAAATGAATTAGGAACTATATTAAATTGATAAAGGTGATTAAATATGGCTAAAGCAAGACGTAGAAGAGTAAGA
This sequence comes from Methanobacterium sp., assembly GCA_030017655.1. Taxonomy (NCBI): domain Archaea; kingdom Methanobacteriati; phylum Methanobacteriota; class Methanobacteria; order Methanobacteriales; family Methanobacteriaceae; genus Methanobacterium; species Methanobacterium sp. The sequence continues at coordinate 31,514 of JASEIM010000004.1, forward strand.
GATACGTGGAAAGAGAAAAAATGGTATAAGATTATGACTCCAACAGAATTTGGAGATGCTGAAATAGGAACAACTCCTTCAAGGGATCCTGATATGCTCTTAAAAAGAAGGGTTGAATCATCAATGAGAGAATTAACAGGTGATTTCTCCAAACAATATGTTAAACTCTACTTCCAGATAAACAATGTTGCAGGAGATACAGCAAACACCAAGTTTGTTGGGCATCATGTAACAACAGATTATGTTAGAAGCATGATCAGAAGAGGAACAAGTAGAATAGATGCAATTACAGATGTTAAAACCAAAGAAGGTTACACAGTTAATGTTCATATCCTTGCTATAACTGTTAAAAGGGCAAAATCATCCCAGCAGAAATTTATAAGAGAAACCATGGGCAGATTAATCGAAGAAGCAGTAGAAGGAAAGACTTTTCCAGAACTTGTTGAAGCAGTAGTGTCTGGAAAAATGGCATCAAGCATATATCACGAAACAAAGAAGATATATCCTTTAAAGAGAGTTGAAATTATTAAAACTCGAGTAGTAGAAGAACCAAAATAGTCAGCTACTAAAAAACTTTCATGTCTGGGAGATAAATGATAATCTGGGAATATGTGATCCTTGTAGTGATCATAGGGCTTGTAACTTACATTAGAGGGGCCCTTGATCTTTATGGATCCATTTTCATGATTATAATGGGCATAATAATTATTTTTACAGCCGGAATTAACTGGCTTCTTTTAATATTTGTTTTTCTGCTTCTCAGTTTACTGTGCACAAAATATAAACATCAATACAAGAAAGAAATCGGCGTTTATGAAGGAACAAGAAGTATAAAGAACGTAATTTCAAATGGTATAGTTCCTTTTGTCATGGCAGCGTTTGGTAATTACGCAGGTTTTGTTGGTTCTATAGCTGTTGCTACTGCAGATACTTTAGCAAGCGAAGTAGGGGTTGTTGATAAAGCTCCCCGTCTTATAACTAATTTTAAAAAAGTCGCTCCAGGAACAGATGGTGGAGTTTCTCCACTTGGATCTGCAGCAGGTGTTGTTGGGGCGGGAATTATAGGAGTTTTTGCCTATCTTTTGGGAATAGCTCCTGATCCTTTTAAAGCAATAGAAATTGCAGTTATTTCAGGAACTCTGGGATGTTTTATTGATAGTATTCTGGGAGCTCTGTTAGAATCAAGAAATTATATTACTAATGAACATGTAAATCTTTTTGCAACAATATCTGGGGCAATTTTAGGAAATGCTATGGTACTAATGTTATAATAAAATGATGAATGAATCTTTTAGTCAGGTGATAATGTGAAAGGAATCATAATGATAATAGATGGGATGGCGGACCGTCCACTAAAGGAGCTTGGATACAGAACTCCTCTCGAAGCTGCAGACACACCAAATATGGATAAATTAGCTGAAATGGGCATAAATGGGATTATGGATCCGATAAGTCCAGGAATAAGGGCAGGAAGTGATACCTCACATATTTCAATACTTGGATATGACCCATATGAAGTTTATACTGGTAGAGGTCCATTTGAAGCAGCAGGAATTGGTGTGGAGGTCATAGCCGGCGATATAGCATTCAGATGTAATTTTTCAACTCAAAATGAAAAAGGCATTATCACAGATAGGAGAGCCGGAAGAATCAGAGAAGGAACAGAAGAGATAGCTGAATCCATTAATTCCATGAAATTAGAAGGTTTTGAAGATGTTGAAATAATTTTTAAAGAATCTACAGGTCACAGAGCAGTACTTGTACTTAGAGGAAGAGGATTGTCTGATAAAGTGTCTGATTCTGATCCAAAACATGATGGAAAACCCCCTAAGAAAGTTATTCCTCTGGATAATTCTCCGGAAGCAGTTAAAACTGCCAATATTCTAAATAAATTCGTTGAAAAGTCCTATGATATTTTAAAGGATCATCCAGTTAACATTAAAAGAATAAATAAAGGAGAAAATCCAGCAAATGTAATATTACCAAGAGGTGTTGGGGCAGTCCCAAATGTTCCACCATTTAATGAGAAATATGGACTCAAATCTGCATGTATAGCAGAAACTGGTCTTATAAAAGGAATTGGGAAAATAGCTGGAATGGATTTGATCGATGTTGAAGGGGCAACTGGCGGAATAGATACAGACCTTGAAAGCATTACTAAAGGCATTTTAGATACAGCAAATAGCAATGATTATGATTTTATCCTTATTAACATAGATGGAGCAGATGAAGCTGGCCACGATGGAGAAATGAGAGAAAAATTAAAATTTATTGAGAAAGTAGACTCGGTAATAGGCGAAATAATGAAAATAGATGATATTTACTTTATTTTAACCGCAGATCACGCAACACCAATTTCTATAATGGATCATACCGGAGATCCAGTGCCCATTATAATAAAAGGACCTGAAATTAGAGTTGATGAGGTCAATAAGTTCAATGAAAGAGCAGCAGCATCCGGAGGTCTCTGCAGAATAAGAGGGGCGGATGTGATGAATATTTTAATGGATCTGATGAATAAATCTGAAAAATTTGGAGCTTAAAAATAGAACACGGTGCATAATATGGATGAAATGGTTCCAAAGCTATTCGGTACATCTGGTATCAGGGGCAAAATAGACGAAGAAATAACTTTGGATTTAATAACTGATATTGGAATGGCAGCAGCCACATATGTTGGTGGTAAAGGCCGTAAAATAGTAATAGGGTATGATACAAGAACTTCAAATAAAATGGTCGAAAATGCGATAACTGCAGGGATTGTTAAATGTGGATCTGATGTAATACGTCTGGGAATAGTTCCAACACCTCTTGTTGGATATGCAGCCATGAAACTAAAAGCAGATCTTGGAATTATGATAACAGCATCCCATAATCCTCCAGAATATAATGGAATTAAGCTATGGAATCCTACAGGAATGGCCTACACCCAGGATCAGGAAAGAACAATAGAAAAAATAGTTCATGAAAAAAGCTTTCAAAAGGCTTCCTGGGAAAATATAGGTAATATTGAAGATAACGACAGCATTATTCATGATTATATGAATGATTTGCTTAATAATGTGGAAATAACTGGAAATCTCAGGGTAATTGTAGATTGTGCAAATGGTGCTGGTTCATATGTATCTCCAATGGTAATTAGGAAGGCTGGCTGTGAAGTTATAACTTTGAATTGTCAGCCAGACGGATATTTCCCGGGCAGAATGCCCGAACCATCACCTGCAAATCTTTCTGAACTTATGAAAGTTGTTAAGGCAACAGGTGCAGATCTTGGAATTGCACATGATGGAGATGCAGATAGAATGGTTGCAATCGATGAAAATGGAATTATGGCGGATTTTGACAAACTTTTAGCCCTTATATCCAGTAAAATTGGCGGAAAAATTGTTACAACTGTTGATGCATCATTTGGTATTGATAAATGCATGGAAAAAGTAGGTGGGGAAGTTATACGTACCAAAGTTGGGGATGTACATGTTGCGGAAGTAATAGTAGAATCTAATGCCTCATTTGGAGGAGAACCTTCAGGCACATGGTTACATCCTGATTTCTGCATGTGTCCTGATGGAATACTTTCAGCTCTTAAAATTATAGAAATTGTAGAAAAAAATGGGCCACTTTCTAAGCTTCTTGATGAAATACCAAGCTATCCTACAATAAGGGAAAAAATAAAATGTGAAAACATACAGAAAACATTGATAATGGAAAAAGTTAAGGAAGAGCTTCCAGATTATTTTGATGATGTAAGTGATGTGAACTTCATAGATGGAGTTAGAATATCAATGAAAGATGGAAGCTGGGTTCTAATAAGGCCCTCAGGCACAGAAGCATACATTAGAATTACTTTAGAGGGTAAAAATATGGAAAAAGCTGAAAAAATCAGAGATATATCCAGAAGGTTCATAGAGGGAATTTTATGAAGGGAGTATTGCTTACAGCAGGTGAAGGCACAAGAATGCGCCCATTGACTTTAACAAGACCAAAAACAATGTTGCGGGTTGGTGGAAAACCAATACTCCAATACAATTTAGAAGCACTCAGGGATGCCGGTATTAAAGACATAATAATGGTTGTAGGTTACAAAAAAGAAGTAATTATGGATTATTTTGGTGATGGCTCGTCATTTGGAGTTAATGTTACGTATGTAACTCAAGAGGAAAGGCTTGGAACTGCACATGCTATAAATTATGTTAAAGATGAAATTAATAATGCATTTGTAGTGTTAAATGGTGATATAATAGTTGATTCAATACTTATTCGTAAATTAGTTGCAAAATTTGAAGCTAATAATGCATCATCGGTTCTCATGCTAACTGAAGTTGAAGATCCTTCCTCATTTGGAGTTGTGGAGATAGAAGACGATAAAATCAGGAATATTGTTGAAAAACCCGCTCTTGAAGAAGCACCAAGCAATCTTATTAATGCCGGCATATATCTTTTTGATAAAGTCATTTTTGATGCTATCAGCAAGACAGAAAAGTCTGAAAGAGGAGAATATGAAATAACAGATTCTCTTAAGATACAGATGAGTGAAGATAAGGCAGTTTTAGGTCTTAAATCTGACAGTAAATGGATAGATGTTGGAAGGCCATGGGAACTTCTAAATGTAAATGAACACTTTATAAATGAAATAGAAGAGAAAATCGAGGGTGAAATTGAAGAAGGAGTTACTATCCACGGCCCAATAGTTCTGGGAAAGAACAGCATTATCAGATCTGGAACTTACATATTCGGACCAGTTTATATTGGAGAAGGCTGTGATATAGGCCCTAATTCTTATTTACGTAAATTTACTTATCTTGGAAATAATGTAAATGTAGGAAATGCAGTTGAAATTAAAAATTCAATTATAATGGATGGAACAAATGTTAACCACCTTTCATACGTTGGAGATTCAGTAATTGGCGAAAACTGTAACATTGCTGCTGGAACCAATATTGCAAATCTACGTTTTGATAACCAGAATGTTAAAATGAACATTAAAGGAGAAATTTGTGATTGTGGAGTGAGAAAGCTTGGTTCCATATTTGGGGACAATGTTAAAACAGGTATAAACTCAAGTTTTAATCCTGGCGTGAAAGTGGGTATAAACTCAGCGATAGGCTCTGGAACAATAATTTATAAAGATATCCCTTCTGATACACTTGTTCTGGTAGTACAAGAACATATGATTAAAAAAAAACAATAAATAATTTATTTTTAACCAGTAATCTCTTTATTTAGGAAAAAAATTATTTAAAAAGTTTGATTTGCTGAATTTATTGATTCTGATAATATATTTTAATTCTGGATTTCAATTAATTTATGGAGAATTAAAATGAGTAAAATAGACGAAAGCGTTAAAATATTTGAAGGTGCAAAGATAATAGGGAAAGTTGAAATTGATGCAGAATCTTCAGTATGGTATAATGCTGTTTTAAGGGGAGATATGGAGACAATAACCATTGGAAAGCATTCAAATGTTCAGGAAAACTGTGTAATACATTCATCTAAGGGCCATCCGGTTAAATTAGGGGACTATGTTTCTGTAGGGCATGCTGCAGTCCTGCATGGATGTGAAATAGGAGAAAATACCTTGGTTGGAATAAATTCTACAGTATTAAATGGGGCAAAAATAGGAAAAAACAGCATAATTGGGGCAGGAGCAGTAGTTACAGAAGGAAAAGAATTCAAAGAAGGTAGTTTAATTATTGGTATTCCTGCTAAAGCCGTAAGAAGACTTAAAACTGAAGAGATAGAATCTGTAAAAGATAATGCCCGTAGATATGTAAAATTAGCTCAAAAGAAGTGAAAAAATGGTAAGAGTGAAAAAAATTGTAAAAGAACTTGATCCCTACGTCCCTGGAAGATCAATTGATGAAATAGCCAGCAAATATAATATTAATCCCGAAAACATCATTAAACTTGGTTCAAATGAGAATCCTATAGGTGTTTCCAGAAAAGCAGTTGAAGCTTTGAAACAAAATCTGGAATCTATCCACCAATATCCAGAATCGAATTTAGAAGTTTTAAAAAGTAAAATTGCATCGTATGCTGGTGTAAATGCTCCTAATATAATTATTGGTGGGGATGGAGCAGACGAAATCCTTGATGTGCTTGGAAAAGCTTTAATCGAGCCAGGAGACGAATTTATAGTGCCAATACCATCATATATGTATTATGAATTTACCCTGAAAATTCATGGTGGAGTTCCTGTATATGCAAAATGGGATGTGGATGAAAACAGGCTTGATGTGGGGTCTGTAATTGATTCAATATCTGATAAAACAAAAATAATCTTTTTATGTACTCCAAATAACCCTACAGGAGGATTAATAGATAAAAATGACATTAGAAGGGTTTTAGAAAGTACAGATGCCCTTGTTGTAGTTGATGAAGCATACTTTGAATTTTCTGAAGTTGATAATATTGATTTACTGGATGAATATGATAATTTATTAATTTTAAGGACATTTTCAAAGGTTTTTGGGCTTGCAGGGATGAGAATAGGTTATGCAATTTCTAATCATGAGTTTATAGAGCTTTTACACAGGGTTAAACCAGTTTTTAGCCTTACAAAACTTTCCTATGTTGCAGCATCCGCTACACTGGATGATAAAGAATATATAAACAAATCCATAGAAATTGGAATTCAAAGCAGAGAATATCTGTATGAAAACATGTCTAAATTTGATAATATCCATGTTTATCCATCTAAAGCTAATTATTTACTTGTTGATGTTAGAAAGACAGGAATGAGTTCTGGAGAATTTGCAGAAGAACTCTTAAAAAGAGGAGTTATTGTTAGGGATTGTAAATCTTTTAAAGGACTGGATGATTACTGGATAAGGGTTAGTGTTGGAACGCTGGAAGAAGATAGAAAATTTATCGAAATACTGAAAAGCATGATTGAATGATACCATTTAATATAATTTAGTAAAATATAATATTCAGATAATTTAAGGTTGATTTTAGATGATAATAGGAGATATGATTATATCCTCTCTGGAATTCCCTGGAAAAGTATCACTGGTAATTTTTACAGGAGGATGTATTTTAAAATGTCCTTATTGCCATAATCCAGAAATTATTAATGGTGGAAAATCATTAGAAATGGATGAAATTATAAAAAAAATTGATAGTTCAATGGGATTTATTGATAGTGTTGTTATAACTGGCGGCGAGCCCCTTATTCAACACGAAGATGTAAAATACATTCTTGAATATTCTAAATCGAAAGGATTGAAAACAAAACTTGATACAAATGGATTTTTTGTATATGAATTAAAAGATGTAATGGATTTGCTGGACTATGTAGCTCTGGACATTAAAGCACCATTTGATAAATACAAAAAAATTATAGGATCTGCTATTGGAGATGAAGTAAAAAAAAGCATGGAAGCATGCATAAAAGCAGAGGTTTACCTTGAATGTAGGACTACATTTGTACCTTATTTAATGGAAATAGAAGACATCATTGAAATTGCCAAAAATATAGATGCAGATATATATACCTTACAACAATTTCGTGATAAAAAAGTACTGGATGAAAGATTATACGGTACTCACAATCCTTCAAGGGGGGAATTAAGAGAAATTGCTGAAAAAATAAAGCCATTTCTCAAACGTATCAGGATAAAAACCGCTGAATTTGGCGATGAAACCATTAAATAAAATAAATAGTAAAATTAAATTTAATAATTGCTCCTAAATAAAAGGAGGTCATAAATGCCTATACTGTTATTTGGAAGTCGTCATCTTGAGCTTATAACAGGTAAAAAAACCACAACTATCCGAAAGCTATGGAAAAAACCATTATCAAAGGGTGACCGCCTTCACTGCTACTGGAACTTATTATCTAAAGAGCGTGAAAAACTTTTTGAAGCTGAAGTAATTGATGTGGAGATAGCAAAATTTAAAGACATCATTAAAGACGATGACCTTGCAAGAGAAGAAGGTTTTCAAAATGCTTCAGAACTGAAAGATGAATTCAGGAGACTCTATCCTGAAGATACTAATGATGATTCGCTTTTTCAGATAATAAGATTTAGAAAATACCCTGTTGATGAATGGGAAGGGGAAAAAATAGATGAAAAGGCAATGATTACTAAAAGAGCCGATATATTATTTGATTCAGGCAGGTTTAATGATTCAGTATTGTGTTACACTGCTGCATTAAAACATGATCCTGAAGATGTTTATTTATTAAATAAAAAGGGAGATAACTTATCTCGTTTAGGTAAATTCAACGAGGCCATAGAATGTTATGACAAAGCACTAAAAAGGGATTCTGAAAATGAATTCATCTGGAATAATAAGGCAATAGCTCTTTTAAACTCAAATAGGCCAGAAGAAGCATTAAAATATAATACAAAGGCATTAAAATTAAATGAAGATAATGTGCTTGTACTGTATTGGAGAGGATTTATTTTAGAGATGTTGGAACGATTTGATGATGCATTGGAATGTTATAATCGAATTTTAGAGCTCGAACCAGATAATCATGAAGTTTGGAATGCCAAAGGTAATATTTTATCTCACTTAGAAAGAACAGAAGAAGCACTTGAAGCATATGATAAAGCATTGGAATTATGTCTTGATACAGTTCCTGACGCTTCTACATGGAATCGTAAAGGAAATGCACTTTTAGAGCTTGGAAGGTTTGAAGAAGCCATAAAATGTTATAATGAATCTCTGAAATTAAATCCTCAAAATGATATTTTCTATAGCAATAAGGGAGTAGCTCTTATGGAATTGGGGAAATTTGAAAAGGCTGTGGACTGTTTCAACAGGGCTCTATTACTGAATCCAGCAAATGAAGATGCAAAAGTTCTAAAAGATGAATGTCTGGAGAATTATTGATTTTAATTTCTTTAAATATGTGAATTTTAAGTTTCTCATGAGGATTGTTCATTTTAATGTATTAAGATATTCAACAGTCCGAAATTACTGGTTGATTCCTCGAATTAACTGCATAGACTATTCAAATTATTCAAAAATTTAAAAAGGATAACTGTAGAATTATACCCTTTTAAATTTACCTTTAGGTTTGCCTTCTACTCCTTCCATTCCTTCTCCGGGTTCGCGAAATTCTTCCCCTTCACCTTCTTCGCCACTGGCTTTACTTTCTGCTTCTTTTGCTTTTTCTTTAACTTCGCCAGCTTTACTTTCACCAGTTTTTGCCATTTTCTGGAGATATTCTGCTGCTACATCTTTACCACCTACTCCTACGGCAATTCCTATTGCAATTGCTAAACCCGCTGCTAGTCCCCATGCTAATGGCACTAAGAATGTATAAATGATCTGAGTGTCGATCTGTAGCTGATCAAGTGCTATTACAATTACAACTAATGAGAGTAGAGCTTGTAATCCCATGGTAATTATATTTGCAAATGCAACTTTCTGTCTTGAAAGCATACTTTTCATCCAATCCATGATGTAGTTTATTCCTATTAAACCAACTACTAGTATCAGGATACCTGCGATTAAGTTTGGTATGTATAAAACTATTTGATTTACAAAGTTAGTGAATACGGGTATGTTCAAAACACTTACAGCGGCCATTATGAAAATCAGATATATAAACCATCTTACAACAGCACTAAACAAACCCGAAAATGTCATACCTGTGCCAGCTAGAGCCTCTCCAGCACCTGTTTTGCTAACAGCTTGATCAATGTTGGCTCTTTCAAATAATTTCTTTGCAACACTCCCCGCGATACGCCCTATAATCCATCCAATTATGAGGATTATAATTGCAGCGATTATCACGGGTATAAATGTTAATACTTCGTTTGCAGTATTCATAATTGGTGTTGTTATCACTGTTACATAATCAACCATAATATTTTACCTCCATTTTTATGATGGTTTATTGTATGTAGAAAGTTCTATAAAAATATAATACAAATTATTTAAAAAGTATTAATAAATGTGAGTTAAAAAATTCAAATTATTTTATTTGGGACTTTAGAATTTGTTTTTTATTTATTAATCAGATTTTAGATAAATAAGGAAATAATTGGATATGTGGTGGGAAGAATCTACATTTTCAATTTAGTTTCATTAATCTTCATATAAAATGAAAAATTAGAAATCCTATTAAACTATTTAACTATATGAAGTCTAAGTAAAATTGATAAAAAACATAATGTATAACTATCGTTATATGAATATGAAAATAGAAATTAAACGATAATAACGTTATAATAAGCGGAGGAATAGGATGTTACATGGAACAGAAGTATTAAAGAAAGGATTTGCCAAAATGACAAAAGGTGGAGTCATTATGGACGTTGTAAATGCTGAACAAGCAGAAATAGCTGAAAATGCTGGTGCTGTTTCAGTAATGGCACTCGAAAAAGTACCTGCAGATATAAGAACTGCTGGAGGCGTTGCCAGAATGGCTGATCCTTCAAAGGTCATTGAGATAATGGATGCTGTTTCAATACCTGTCATGGCAAAGGTAAGGATAGGCCATTTTGTTGAAGCTCAAATACTGGAATCACTTGGAGTGGACATGATTGATGAAAGTGAAGTTTTAACACCTGCAGATGAAAAATATCATGTTGATAAAAAGAAATTCACAATACCATTTGTTTGCGGAGCACGAAATCTTGGCGAAGCATTAAGAAGGATAGATGAAGGAGCAGCTATGATACGTACCAAAGGAGAAGCGGGTACAGGAAATATTGTTGAAGCTGTAAGACACATGAGAATGATAATGGGTGGTATTAGAGAAATCCAGAATAAAACTGAAGAAGAATTATGGGGAGTTGCAAGAAAAATTGAAGCTCCATTCGAACTTGTAAAAGAAACAGCTAATTTGGGCAAGTTACCTGTTGTAAACTTTGCTGCTGGAGGGGTGGCAACACCTGCAGATGCTGCATTGATGATGCAGCTTGGAGCAGACGGCGTTTTTGTTGGTTCTGGAATATTTAAATCAGAAAATCCTGAAATAGTTGCTAAAGCAATTGTTGAAGCAACTGCAAATTATGAAGATGCTGAAGTCCTTGCTAAAGTTTCAAGGGACCTTGGAAAAGCAATGCCGGGTCTTGATATGGCTGAAATTCCAGAAGAAGAAAGACTTCAATCAAGAGGATGGTAACATTATATAGAGGTAAGTAACCTCTATTTTATTTTTTAAACCCCCTCCAATTATGTTAATAAATTTAAAAATAAATGAATAGGGGGAGTTTATTCAACCTTATTTGATACTCCACCAGCACCACCTATATTTTCGCCTGTCTGGGCATCAATCAAAATTTCTCCAACCTGATTACCATTTAAAATAACAGGCACTATATATGTGGATTTTCCATCGGTATTTATTAATACCGGCTCACCAGCAGTTGCACCAGGTTCTTCTATATATTTCGCTGCTGTCTTTTTAGCTTCTTCTGCAGATATATTTGCTGTTGTATTCTGAGTATCATTTACACCTGTATTTTGTCCGGAAGTTTGATAATTGGTACTGTTCGTATTTTGATTATTATCAATACATCCTGAAATGCCCACAAGTACAATTACAATTGCTAAGAGGCTAATGACTGATATATTTTTCATTTATATTCTCCTTTCGGTTATATTTTTAAATTAACTTGCATTGCTAATAAATTTTTTTAAAAAAATGTTGGATTAAAAATAAAATAAAAAAGAATAATTAAATATACCCGTCTCCATTACAGTTAGGGCAGGTTATTGAACCGGTTCCATCACAAACGCGGCATGTTAGACCTTCAGTTGATCCTCCCTGGACAATTCCAGTACCTGCACAAGTTGTTCCTCCAGTAACTGTATTATAACACATCACTCTACCTGTTCCGCCGCATTCTGAACAAATTCCGGAATCACCTGATTTAGAGGAAGTCCTTGTTGAGGATTTGGTGTTTGTATTGTCCTGATAATCTTGATTATTTGAAGAAGATACCGTATTTGTAGAACTATCAGAAGAATCTGTATCTATACATCCAGATATGCTAACAAAAATAACTAAAAACGAAATTATACCTATAATAAGTTTATTTTTCATAATTATCCCCCTTTATGCAATAAAACTTATTCTAAACATCACTATTAATAAATTTTTCTTTAATAACTTTAAAATTAAAATAATTACATTTCTAAAGTGTTTTTAGCATAATAAAATGAATTATATAAATATTTACTAAAATAGAATGAATTTAAGACAAATAGAAATTTAATAAAAAAAATTAGAAAAAGGAAAAAAGGGATATTCAAGAAAATCTGCTTTATACAGCTCCTTCTCCTCTTTCACCGGTTCTAATCCTTACCACTTCTTCAACTGGGGAAATGAAGATTTTACCATCTCCAATATCCCCTGTTTGGGCTGTATTTACTATTGTTTCAATGACATTTTCAACATTTTCATCTTTTACAATAATTTCAAGCTTTGTTTTTGGTAAGAGATCAATTCTGTAATCGCTGCCCCTGTAACTTTCTGTAACACCAAGCTGTCGCCCACGACCTTTAACTTCTGTAACTGTTAATCCATGGCATTCAATTTCTTCAAGCGCAGCTTTTACATTTTCTAATTTATCTGGCCTTATTATAGCAACTATCTCTTTCATTTTTTCACATCCTCATATTTATATTCTGTAACCAGATTCCTCGTGGAGATTTGTATCAAGGCCTTCTATTTCTTCTTTAGGTTCTACTCTGAGTCCAATGGTTATGTCTATTATTTTACCAAGTATTAATGTCACAAAAAATGAATAAGCTGCAACAACTACTACAGCAATTATTTGAGTAACTAACTGGCCAGGGTTACCATACAAAAGGCCGGTTCCTAACTCGTTAATGAATGGCGCTGCAAAGATACCTGTAGCGAGTGCTCCCCATAATCCAGATACTCCGTGAATACCAACTACATCCAGAGCATCGTCGTATCCTAAACGTGGTTTTAACCATGCAATTGCGAAATATGAGAATACTGAAGTTATAAGACCAATGATTACCGCTGCTTGAACGGTTACAAAACCTGCTGCGGGAGTTATAGCAACTAAACCTGCGATTGCTCCAGATATTGCACCAAGTAGGGTAGGTTTACCTGTTTTTAAGTAGTCTATTATTACCCATGATATCATGGCCGCAGCGGCTGCAGTGTTAGTGGCTATAAATGCTGATCCTGCAAGTCCACCAGCGGTTAAAGCAGATCCGGCGTTGAATCCGAACCAACCAAACCATAATAATCCTGCACCAATTACTGAATATCCAAGCTGATGTGGGAGTAATTTGGTATCTTTTCTTCTTCCTAGTAGAAGTACTAAAGCCAGTGCTGCAACACCTGAGCTTATATGTACAACTGTACCTCCTGCAAAGTCAAGTGCTCCCAGTTGTGCAAGGAATCCTCCACCCCATACCCAGTGAGCTACTGGTACATAGACAAGTGTTAACCATACTGGTACAAATGCGAGCCATGCTGAGAATTTCATTCGCTCAACTACAGCACCAGATATAAGTGCTACTGTAATAGCTGCAAATGTCATTTGGAATGCAATATATACTGTTGTGGGTATTGTAGGTGCAAGTGTTGCAAGTGAATCTACTGCAATTCCACTAAACAATAGGTTTGCAGGATTTCCAATCAATCCCATCAACATGTCTTCACCAAAAGCAAATTGGTAACCATATAGTACCCATATGATGCTAGTTATAGCGAAGGCAATGATGGATAAAAACATTGTATTTAAAACATTTACTTTTTTTGTAAGACCTCCATAGAACAATGCTACTCCAGGAATGGTCATCAACATTACAAGGGCTGTTGATATCAGCATCCATGCTGTATCTCCAGAGTTAAGAATAGGATCCGCCATATATTTTCCTCCTTTGTTTATTAAATCTTTTTAATAGCTTTAATATGTTTTTTATGTCTTTTGTAAAGTTATTTTAATTTACATTTTCAATCGTCGGATAACGGAAACATACTTCCGATATATAAAACTTGATTTTGATCCTTATAAAGGTTTCGATCATGACGATTTGAAATATAAAAAAAATTAAAAAATTATAAAAAAGCCTTCAAAAGCTTAAATTAACTTATTTTAAAGATTAAAAGGATTAAGAAGGAACTAAATAGCTCCTTCACCACGTTCACCTGTTCGTATCCTAATTACGTTCTCAACTGGAGATATAAATATTTTCCCATCTCCAATATCTCCGGTTTTGGCATTATCAATTATAGTTTGAACTATAGTTTCTACAGCGCTATCAGTTGCTACTATTTCAATCTCAGTTTTAGGTAAGAGATCTATTCTGTAATCATGGCCCCTGTAACTTTCTGTAATACCAAGCTGTCTCCCACGTCCTTTAACTTCTCTTACTGTCATCCCTTGGCATCCTGCTTCTTCAAGAGCATTTTTCACGGACTCCAATTTATCAGGTCTAATGATAGCGATTATCTTTTTCATTTTTACACATCCTAAGAATTTAATAGTTCTAATGAATTATTTCATGCTTTGATCATTTATAAATGTCTAAGATAACCTGTAACCGGATTCCTCGTGGAGATTAATGTCAAGACCCTGTACTTCATGATCATCTCTAACTCTTAATCCAATGATTATATCAATTATTTTTGCAATTACAAGAGTCATTATAAACGCGTAAATTCCAACAATAACAATTGCCAAAAGCTGAATGCCAATTAGATTGAAATTTCCAAACAAAATGCCCCCTGTGGTGATACTGTTAATAAGTGGGCTTGCAAATATGCCTATTGCAATTGTCCCGATTATACCGCAGACTCCGTGGATACCAAATACATCTAATGCATCATCATATCCTAAACGTGGTTTTAACCATGAAACTGCTGTATATGAACATATCGCTGCAACAAAACCAATAATTATGGCTGCCGTAATGTTTACATATCCTGCTGCTGGTGTTATTGATGCTAAACCTGCAATTGCTCCAGATAATGCACCCAGTAGGGTAGGTTTACCTGTTTTAATTTTATCCATAAGCATCCATGCAAGCATACCCACTGCTGCAGATGTATTGGTTACAATCATTGCAGAAACCGCTAAATCTCCAGCGGTTAAAGCAGATCCGGCGTTGAATCCGAACCAACCAAACCATAATAATCCTGCACCAATTACTGAGTAACCTAAGTGATGTGGAAGTAGTTTAGCGTCTTTTCTAGCTCCAAGAATAAGTACAAGTGCTAATGCTGCTATACCGCTTGTTAAGTGCACAACAATACCTCCTGCAAAGTCAAGTGCTCCCAGTTGTGCAAGGAATCCTCCACCCCATACCCAGTGAGCTACTGGTACATAGACAAGTGTTAACCATACTGGTACAAATGCGAGCCATGCTGAGAATTTCATTCGCTCAACTACAGCACCAGATATAAGTGCTACTGTAATAGCTGCAAATGTCATCTGGAATATTGCATAAAGGCCTGTAGGTATTGTTGGGGCCAATGTTGCAAGTGTTTTTGATTCTAACACTCCGTTAAAGAATGGATTTGCAAGATTTCCTATTATTCCTCCTAAATCTGCCCCAAATGCAAGGTCAAATCCATATATAAACCATAGTATACTTACTACTGCAAATGTGACAAAAGAAAGGAACATAGTATTTAAAACGTTTTCTCTTCTTATAAGCCCTCCATAAAAGAGCGCCACACCAGGAATTGTCATTAAAATTACTAAAGCTGTTGATATCAGCATCCATGCTGTATCTCCGCTTTCGAGAACCATATTATTTTCCTCCGTTATTTAAGTATTTTATAAATTTTAAACAGAAATATGTTTCATACTTCCGTAGGAAAAAGGCTAAAGGAAACCTATTTCCGATATTGGTTCTTTCAAGCGCGATATATAACTTTTGTGGTATATTTAATCTATTAAAAAAAATAATCCCGGAGATATTATGTAAAATACAATAATATCTAATGCTAAAATTAAACATTTCAAAATAAATTTAAAAGAAATAGAAACTCAGGTTAATATTTAACAGCATTCAAAAATCGTAGATTTTTAATGCCCGGACACAGAGTGACCGACTGGAGTTTCCAAACCAGCCATTTTAACACCGGTTAAAAGTGATGATTCAACAGTTAATGCTCTTAAATCATCTTTTTCAAGCTTTTGAAGATCAGTATTTCCTGCCTGCTGTGTTAACATACATGCTTCTTCAGTCATAGCTTCTATATATCTTGCAACTCTTTTACCGCTTTCAATGTAATCTAAACGTCTTCTAAGCTGTGGATTTTGTGTTGCTATTCCTTTTCTGCATGTCCCAGTATAACAAGTCTGACATACTCTGCATCCAATTGAAACCAATGCAGAAGTAGCTATATAGACTGCATCAGCACCTAAAGCAATTGCCTTTGCAACATCAGCACCACTTCTTATACCTCCGCCAGCTACAAGACTTACTTCTTCACGTAGATTAACGTGTTTTAAAGCTTCATCAGCCTCTACAATTGCTGCTATAGTTGGAACACCAGAATGCTCTATAACCACATCAGGTCCAGCACCTGTTCCACCCTGCATACCATCAACAACAATTATGTCAGCTCCAGCTTTTGCTGCAATTTTTACATCGTCACTGACCCTACCTGAAGTGAATTTAACAATAATTGGCACTTTCCAATCAGTTATTTCCCTTAACTGATCAATTTTCATGCTTAAATCTTCAGGTCCGACAATATCCATGTGTCTTGCAGGGCTTAAAGCATCAGCTCCTTCTTCAATTTTCCTGATTTTAGAAACTTCTGCCGTTACCTTTTCACCTAAAAGGTGTCCACCCATACCTGATTTTGCACCCTGACCAATTTTAATCTCTACTGCTTCTGAATTGTTCAGATAATCAGCGGAAACACCAAACCGTCCTGAAGCATACTGTGCTATAAGCTTTGAGGCATATTTTCTCTCTTCTGGAAGCATTCCACCTTCACCAGTATTTGTAGCTGTACCTGCAAGTGTTGCGCCCATTGCAAGTGCTATTTTTGCTTCTTTACTCAGTGCTCCAAATGACATTGCACCAATCATTATTGGGGTGTCAAGTTCAAGTGGATTTTCAGCATATCTTGTTCCAAGGGTTACTTTTGTGTTACATGGTTCCCTGTATTTGTCAATTGGAGGCCTTGAAACCTGTGCAGGCATAATTACAAGATCATCAAATGTTGGAATTATTCTTGTTGCTCCGCAGCCTCTTACTTTATAACGGCCTTCTGCAGACTTTCTGTTGATTTCCACAAGATCTGAAAATGACCAGACGTTTCGTTTATCTTCAACGACTGCATTTATCTCTATCGCATTGTTTGGACACATTTCTTCACATATTCTGCATCCAACACAGTTTTCATGGTTTATAGGGTAGGGTTCGTCATCTATAATCTCATAAACTCCATGAGGGCAGTTATTGAAACAGGAATAACAGTTTTTACAGAGTTCTTCATCTCTGTTGTCGCACATGTACCAGCAGCAACCAGGTCTGTCAAAGTTTCTTCTGCAAAGTTCTTTGTTTCTTTCTACTTTAAATGGCATTTAGATTCCCTCCCTTGTTTGTTGGAGCGATTTAAAAATGGGGCATGCAGCGTATTTTGTCCCTGATGCATTCAACACTTCAGCAATGTTATCTGTAAGTTTTGCTTCAGGTTTCCACGGTTCTGAAGTGCTTTTATCTACGACTATCACATCATTAACCATACTGTTTGATAATGCATATGTTAGTAGTGCAGTGACAACTCCTCCGTCCTGTCCTTCTATTTTATTTGCTTTTGCAGATAGTATTTTGATGTATTGTCCAAATGGCTCTCTATCTGATTCAACACTTAGAATTTTGTCCGGAACATATGTTCTTGGACATGCAACATAGCAGATATTACATTCTTCAGGGCAACTACCTTTAATTTGAGGTTTCCTGTCTCTAATTTCAACTATTTCTTCTGGACAAGCATAAACACATGCTCCACAGAGCACACATGCACCTATATCTATTACGTCTCCTTTTAAATCACTAAACTGACAAGAAGACACTTCTTTGACGAATTCATCCTCAGGCATTTGCCTTCTATATAAAACAGGTCTCGCTACATTTTCCCTTTTACTAATTTCAGCTTTATTTTCCTTTTTTTTCTCGTTTGCGAGTTTTTCCATTATTTTAAGCCCGCCTTCACTGATTGGTTTTGTTTCAATGTAATTATCATTTTCTGCAGCTTCAATGAGTTTAAGACCTTCATCTGTCCTAATTATTATTGTTGACCATCCTTCAGGAGAGCCAACTGAACCTACAGATACATCTGATTGTTCTGATGTGAAATCCATGCATATCTGGCAGTTTTTACGCATGCATTTCTTTGCCTTTTCCAGAGGAATTTTAATTACTTCCTCATCTTTTAAATAGAGCCAGAGATGGCCTTTTTCTATTCTGTAATGTTCAATGTCACGCATGTCAATATTGTATTCTTTGAGCATTTCTTTCATATAGGAATAGGAGAAGTTTTCCATACAGAAGAGTCCTATTTTAAGGTCCACTGGGAATTCTTCACCCATATATTTGTTCATTTTAGTTGCTGCAAGGATCTGACACGGTGTTCCAACCATTGCAACTTCATGTGTATTGTTAGTTTGAATAATATCTCCCCCTTACCCTTCCTCTGACTCTTTACTACCATAGAAAGGTCTTTTACTTCTTGGAACTATTTTTTTGAAATTATTATATTTTTCATTATCAAGTTCAAACCCATATGATGGTAATAGCTCTTGAAGTTCCCTTTTATCATCTTCATCTATTTCTTCAATTTTAGCATTTTTACCGAGACTTTTAATGTTTCCAAGGACATATATGGTTCCCCTTATAATTGATTCGCCGGCATCGTCTGATATATCTCCAAGTATGATTATTCGTCCACCCATCATGAAAAGCCCGCTCATAAATCCGGAGTTTCCACCTATTATGATTGTCCCGTTTTTCATTATTTCTCCAGTTCTGGAACCAACATTTCTCCTTACAACGACAGTACCGCCATATATTCCCTGTCCAACACCATCTCCGGCTGCACCATCTATTATAACTTCTCCATCGGTCATATTATCTGCTGGAAACCACCCTGCATTTCCAGTTATGTGTATTTTGGCACCATCTATCATTGTACCTGCAAAATAACCAGCAGAACCGTCAATCACAATTTCGGTGTTATCAGTAAGCCCTGCAACCATGTAATGCATTGCATTTGGGTTTTTAATAATGATCCGGTCATATTCTTTGGCAGCTTGTTTTACTGCGCGATTCAGGTCCCTTGGAACCATTGAATTAGCATCAATCTCTATTTCCCGCATGAAATCACCTTTATTAAATTGTGTATGCCCTTGTTTCTCCCGGCGATATTTGATCTATGTCATGAGTATCCATAACTGCACGGAGAGAAACCTCTTCAGAAGCTATGGCGAAAACTTCATCATTTTCGGCAAGAACACCAGGTCTAAGTCCTAACTGATCTTTAGCTATTCCAACTCCATTTGGAGTCCCTACAATGTATGAATATGGTCCATCCATATCTTTTACTGATTGTTCGAGAGCTTCTTCCAGTTTGTAGCCTTCATGTAGTTTATCTGCTATATAATGAACTATGCATTCGGTATCGTTATTTGTCTCGAAAATATGTCCTTTTCTCTCCAAAGGGTCTCTTATTTTCCAGTAATTAGTAATCTGGCCGTTGTGCACTACAGTTATGTCTGGGGTGATATAACTCTGGAATGGGTGTGCATGATAACGATCCACTATACTTTCAGTTGAAAATCTTGTATGTCCAATTGCATGGGTTCCCATTTTTGAATAAGTATCATATCTGTCTGCAATTTCTTTTACAGAACCGACATCTTTTATCATTTCAAATGAATGACTTCCATTAAGCACAATTACATCTTCTATTTTATCAATATCCATTATTAATGGTTTAAGTTCATCAAATGAATTTAAAGCTATTTTACATCTGTAAATATTGTAATTTTCCACTGATGGGATTATTTCTTCCTTTTTAATTGGTGTAACTGAATTTACAGCTTCTTTAACCTGTTCTAGAAGACCTGATCTTTCTTTTACTTCTATATTTAATAGATATTCGTGTTCTGCTAAACCAAGGCCACCGTATATGGAAAAGCCTGCAGAATCTGGTCCTCTGTGTTGCAGGGCATCAAGCATTCTGGTCATGATGTCTCCTACAGGGTGAAGTTTCCTGTCTTTAAATACGACTCCCGCTATTCCGCACAATTTAATGCCTCCTTTATGAAGTACATGTGGATCCGTGCATCGCCTGTAAGCTCTGGATGGAATGCCGTGGCGATATACTTTCCACTTTTTACTGCAATAATTTTTTCATTATATTTTGAGAGTATATCTACATTTTCCCCTACTTTTTTAATGTAGGGTGCTCTTATAAAAACTCCTTCAAATTTATCGCCAAATATTTCTATTTCGTCCTCAAATGACACTTTTTGCCTTCCAAAAGCGTTTCTTTTAACTTCCATATCAATTAATCCGAGTAAAGGTTGTTCATAATCGGTATTTTTGGCAAGAAGAACCATTCCTGCACATGTTCCCATTACAGGGATTTTTTTATCAACTATTTGTTTATCAATACCTGTTTTCTTCATTAGTTTTCCTATAACTGTGCTTTCTCCACCTGAAATGATTATTGCATCACATTTTGAAACATCTTCGACGGTTTTTACCTTTAAAACCTCGGCTTTGAGATTCATCTCTTTTAATGCCTGTTTGGTGATTTCAAAATGTTCAGAAATATCTCCCTGTAAGTTTAAAATGCCAATTATTGCCATATTCCTTTCCTCTGTTTATGCACTTGTTTGATAGTTTGGGCTGATATTATTTGAAAAATATATTATATAAAGTTACCGGAAATTTACTTCCGAAAAACGCATTTTTTGAAAGATAAGTTTTTTGAACAAATAATTTTATACAATGTTCAAATTTTAATGTGTAGTGGATGTTATAACTGAACACTTATATAAACTTTTTTAATGTAAATATTAAATACAAAAATAATTGGAAATAAGTATTTTTCCAATAACTTAATATAGAACTAAATTTACATTTAATTTATCACGTTAATGAAGATCCTTAAGGAGTGAAAATGAAATGAATGGAAAGACTGTTGGGCTTATTATAATTTTAGTCCTGGCATCAGGTGCAACTGGCTTTATATTTGGATCTCAATTTAATACAAGTAGCTTAGTCTTAAATATAACCAATAAATCTAATGATACTGGGTTTGATAGTGGATTTTATGATAATTCAAATAAAAAGTATAAAAACACCACAACGATTAAAAAGAATAAAACTTCAAATTCAACATCTAATAAGACTATAACTCCAGATGTTAACGATACACTTTAAAAACGATTTATAGGTTAAAACATTTAACCTAATTCACTATTTCTATGATAATTACTCTTCTAAGTAATTCTTAATGACTTCAGTATTTTTTTTAACTTCTTCAGCTGCTTTTAGGAAGGCTTTTCTTTCTTCATCAGACATTTTTATTGGAAGTATCCCTTCTATTCCATCTATTCCAAGTTTAACAGGAACTCCAAGACAAACATCATTTATTCCCTCTATTTCTCCCTCAAGATAGGCGCTAACAGTCAAGATTTTCCTTTCATCGTTTAAAATTGTTGTAATAATATTGGAAATGGCAAAGGCAGGTCCATATTCTGTGGCTCCTTTTTTGCCGATTATGTAGCTTCCTGCATTTTTAACTTTCCCTATGGTTTTTTCTAAGTTGAAAGGCTTGTAACCTGAAAAATAATCGAATGCAGAATAATATTCAAGTGGTATTCCTCCAATTGAAGTTGAACTGATAAGAGGAACCATGTGAGGGCCGTGCTGACCAATAATTCTGGTGTGAATTTCACTTACATGCACTTTAAAGTGTCTTGCCATGTAATTTTTAAATCTCAGTGAATCCAGGTGGTTTCCAAGACCAATAACTTTGTTCTTTTTGAATCCAGAGAATTTTAAAGCTATATAAGTCATAACGTCAACAGGATTGGTTACAACTAAAATTATAGAATCAGGCGCATATCTTGCGATGGATTTAGAATATTCCGCGACTATTCTAGCATTGGCTTCTCCAAGATCTGTTCTTTCCATTCCCGGTTTTCTGGATACACCAGCGCTTAAAACAACCGCATCTGAATTATGTAGTTTTTTTAAATCTGAAGTGGTATTTATTGAAATATCAACTGATTTTGCAGCTAAAGCATCATATATGTCAAGAGATTCTCCTTCAAGTACATCCAGGCTTTTTTCTCTTGATATAAGTACTAATTTATTAACTGAATTTTCTTCTGCTAAACAAAATGCTGCAGCTCTTCCAACATGTCCTGACGCGCCTATTATACTAACCTTCAATGTAAATACCTCATTAAAGAATAAATTGGTTTATTATTTCCTATATATTATTTACTTAACAAGTTATTAAAAGTAATTAAAATCACCATTGGTGGTCTTTAAGCATTTAAACATTATTTTCAGCTGAAGTCTAATATTTTCATAATTTTTTTAAAGAGTTTTCAGATACATGGCGTACAAATCTGCTTTTATCCTTCAAAGCTTCTTTTAGGGGCTCTTCAGCACTTTTATCTCCTAATTCTCCAAGAGAATATGCAGCTCCACTTCTTACAAATCCACTTTCGTCTTTTAAGCATTTTATAAGGGGATTTAGGGCTTTTTTGTCTTTGATTTTTCCAAGAGCCCATGCCGCTCCCCCTCTAACGCGCCAATCATCATCATTTAAAGCTTTAATTAATGGTTCGGATGCATTTTGTCCCATGTTCCCAAGAGCACCTGATGCTGCTCTTCTAACCCATTTATTTGAATCTCTTAAGGAATTTATAAGTGGTTCTATGGCTCTTTTATCCCCAATTTTTCCAAGAACACGTGCAGCTCCTTTCCTAACATTTTTGTCACTGTCATTTAAAGCATCTATTAGATCATTTACGGCAGGTTCTCCTATTTCTTCAAGTAGATCTGAATTTTGGGCCTGTACAAACTCATCATCATCTTTTAAGTTCTGTATTAACCTTTTAACATTTTCTTCTCTTTCCATATTCCCACCTCTTGCCATTTATCATCATTCATTTTATATTTAATTACTTGACAGACAACTTTAATTCCCTAATTAATTTTTTATGTTGATTGCAATGAAATTGTTCCATATAGTTCATTTAATATGAATAAACAGGTTACTATGATTCACATGATAATCTATCCCTTTGCAAGTATTAATATTGTAATTTAATTTAATTATAGTTAATTGTTCTAACATGTTAAAACTTATTTTTTTAATTAAAATTCACCCTTAAAAAGATTAAAACTGATTTAAGTATTAATATAAGTTTATATGTTAAAATAAGTATAAATAGTAGGATATTTTAAATTTAAATATCCAATTTTAGATAAATTAAACTTTACTGATTATCTCTTCATCGGTACATACATCCTCATTATACAGTGTATTCATAAGTTCCAGTGCAGCTGATTCTCCTTCTTTGTACTTTAAATCTCTAAATATTTCAAGGGATTTTTTAAATACTTCATAAATCTTATTTTTACTGCTTAAAATATAGTATACGGCTCCAATTAATAGAAGAGAAAATCCCTGACCTTTTTTATCATCTGTTTTTCTGGCAACCTTGAATGCTTCTTTAAATCTTTTCAATGCACTGTATTGCTTTTGTTCATTCATGAAATAATAACCTGTCACTAAAAATAAAGCCATTTCTTTGGGGCCATTTCCTTCATCACGAGCATCATATATTGATTTTTGTATGTAACCCGTTTCATATTCTTCTTTGGAAATTTCTTTGACTTTATATTTTTTTCGGATTAATTTCAATATTTTTTCAAGCTTTAAATTAACTTTTTCATAATTAAGATGACATTCAACATAATTTTCTGGATTTGATGTTTGTTCGGAGGATTCAACTTCTTCAATTGAGTACTCTTCTGAAATTTCTGCATTTTCTTTACCAGCATTAGCGATTTCAATAGCTTCTTTAATATCCTCAACTTCTCTTATTTTTTCCAGTTCATCTGATTTCAAGGGAGATCTTATTGATGCATACATTTGAAATGATTTTTTGTAATAATCTAAAGCTTTATCCATTTCTTTCATACTCAGATACACATCACCAATTAAATCGAAAACAAATGCCCTTCCTTCGGTATAATTCAATTTATAGTAGGTCCTTTGGGCTTGTTTAAGATATTTAATGGATTCATCATATTTTTCTTCATTAGAACACAGTATACCCATATCTATCAGGATATCTGCCTCGTTTTCTTGATATTTTTTGAGCCTTTTCTTATAGTGTTGAAGAGATCCTTTTTGTTTCAGTTTATCTATTGATCCAATGGACTGAAATATTTCCCACATTTTATGATCCTCGTATTAATTGTTAAACGCCTAACAAACTTTATTTTATTAAAAGTACTATTTTAATTATACGTATAAAAAAGAACTGAAAAATTATTTAATTGATTCTGTTTATATGTTCTTTAGATAAGTTAATATTAATATCATCCTTATTTATAACAAGGATAGTTTCGAATCCTTCTAAAAAAAACATTAAAAGATGTATTTGGTGAGTTGATGCATAATATAACAGTCATACCTGGTGATGGCATTGGAAAAGAAGTTATGGGAGCAGCATTAAATGTTTTAGATTCATTGGATATTAATTTCAATTATACCAATGCCAACGCTGGAAATGAATGCTTTGAAAAAACTGGAACAACGATACCTGATAAAACC
Organism: Methanobacterium sp.; assembly: GCA_030017655.1. NCBI lineage: Archaea > Methanobacteriati > Methanobacteriota > Methanobacteria > Methanobacteriales > Methanobacteriaceae > Methanobacterium > Methanobacterium sp. Next base: position 56,301 of record JASEIM010000004.1, read on the forward strand.
ATAAAAACGGCAAAAAAAGGCGATGCAACACTTTTTGGGGCTGTTACAACAGTTCCGGGTCAAAAAAGCGCTATTATTACCTTGAGAAAAAAACTTGATTTATATGTTAATATTCGTCCAGTTAAGTCATATCCTGGCGTAAAAAGTCTCTATAATGATCTTAACTTCATAATTTTGAGAGAAAATACAGAAGGGCTTTATTCTGGCATTGAAGAAGAAATAGATGGTGGAGCTACAGCTTTAAGGGTAATTACAAGGAAGGCAAGTGAAAGAATCTGTAAATTCGCCTTCCAGTACGCAAAAAAAACAGGCAGGAGTAAAGTTACAGCAATTCATAAGGCTAATGTTTTGAAAAAAACTGATGGGTTGTTTAAAGACACTTTTTATAAAATAGCTGAAAATTTCAGTGATATCGAGGCTGAAGACCGTTATGTAGATGCTGCTGCCATGTTTTTCGTTATAAAACCCCATATATTTGATGTAATTGTTACTACAAACCTTTTTGGCGATATACTTTCAGATGAAGGCGCAGGACTTGTGGGCGGATTGGGTTTAACTCCTTCTGCAAATATTGGAGAAAATCATGGTTTATTTGAACCAGTACATGGATCTGCACCAAATCTAGCGGGTAAAAATATTGCAAATCCTTCTGCAATGATATTGTCTACAGTAATGATGCTTAATTACCTCAGAGAATATGAAGCGGCGATAAACGTTGAAAATGCTTTAATTCAAGTTTTGAGGGAGGGAAAAGTAGTAACTCCGGATTTAGGGGGGACTGCTTCTACATTAGAAATGGCAGGTGAAGTTAGGAATAAATTAGAATGTAAATAACAATAATTATTATTTTAAATTGATTAAAGGTGATGTTTTAATATATTATAATAATAGAATTAGGGGTATTTTAAAGTTATAATAAATTGTATATAATTTTTTGCTGTTTTTTGAGGATTTAGATGGTTGCTATATATTTTATAATTTAATTAATAAAATAATATATGTCTTATATTAAAAACTTTAAATATGATTCTATAATAAATCATGATAGGGAGTTAGAAGCTACATAGTAAGTTTTATATTGTTACAAAAACATAATTCTATAGAGTTAAGGGTGATATAAACTATGTTAACCTTTTTAAGTCATTTGGACTTAAAATTATTCAAACTAACATATCAAAACTGCCTTTAATGAGTTTTTATAGCATTTTTAAAGATTTTTATGATAATGGAGGTGTTTTTTTATGAAAACTACAATTAGTGTAATTAAAGCAGACGTTGGAAGTGTTGCAGGACATGGATTAGCCCATCCAGCATTACTTGCAAAATGTGAAGAACTTCTTGGAAAGGCTAAGGAAGAGGAATTACTTATAGACTATCACGTAACTAACTGTGGTGACGATACAGAACTCATAATGACCCACAAACAGGGCGAAGAAAACGAAGAAATACACAACTTGGCATGGAACGCATTTTTAGAAGCAACAGCAGTGGCAAAAGAACTGAAACTTTATGGTGCGGGCCAGGACCTTTTATCTGACACATTCTCAGGAAACATCAAAGGGATGGGGCCGGGAGTAGCTGAAATGGAATTTAAAGAAAGAGAAAGCGACCCAGTAGTTGTCTTCTGCTGTGATAAGACAGAACCTGGTGCATTTAACATGCCTCTGTTTAAAATGTTTGCAGACCCATTTACAACAGCAGGACTTGTAATTGACCCATCACTCCATGGTGGTTTTGAATTTGAAATATTCGATGTAATGGAACACAAAAAAGTAACAATGACCTGTCCCGACGAAATGTACGATTTACTTGCACTTTTAGGTACAATAAGCAGATACGTCATAAAACGTATAAGAAGAAGAAGCGACAACGAAATAGCAGCAGCAGTAAGTACAGAAAGACTAAACCTCATGGCAGGCAAATACGTTGGTAAAGACGACCCTGTAGCAATTGTAAGATCACAATCAGGATTCCCGGCAGCAGGGGAAGTAGTTGAGCCATTCGCATTCCCACACCTGGTTGGTGGATGGATGAGAGGTTCACACAACGGTCCATTAATGCCTGTAGCACAGAAAAATGCATATCCAGTAAGATTTGATGGACCTCCACGAGTAATGGCTCTTGGATTCCAGATAGCTAATGGTGAATTAGTGGGACCTGCAGACATGTTCGATGACCCGGCATATGACAGATCAAGGGCTCTTGCATCAGATATCGCTGAATACATGAGAAGACATGGTCCATTTGAGCCCCACAGGCTTCCAGCTGATGAAATGGAATACACAACACTCCCTGGGGTCATGGAAAAATTATCAGAAAGATTTGAGGATATTGAATAATCCTCAAAAAAATTTAATTTTATTAATTTTATTTTCAATTAATAAATTTATTCTAAAAACAATTTAGAAGGATTTTCAACGCACATTTTATTTATATCTAATTTTTTAATTCCTTTATCAAGCATAGAATTTACAAACATTTTCATACCTTCTACAGGTAGTGGATTATGGGCTTGCCCGAAATCAGTTGCCATAATACATTTTTTTGGACTTAATTCTTTTATTGCATCTGCAATTACTTCTGGATCTAAATTATCATGCTTTTCCATACAGGCAACAAAGCAATGTTCTAAATAGGCATATCTGGACATTTCTTTTTGCTCTTCAATACTGGCACCAACAACACCTGTTAAAGGATGATTAATTAATATCCTTTTAATTCCTGCACTATTTGCATAATCAAGCAATAAAAATATTTGAGCAGGCTTTAAATGGCCTGTAGCAAGGACTAAATCGTTTTCTGCAATTAAATTAAGAATTTTTTCAGTATTTTCAAAATTTATATCTATTTTAGGGGCAGAAAGTGTTGGAAACCATACTATTTTTCCTCCAAGTTCTGCTGTTACTTCAACTGCTTCGGGGTTTAGTCCGCCTATGCTTGAATTTAGACATATTCCACCAATCACTTTAAATCCACTTATATTTTCTGCAATTTTAGCCCTGCTTACAGTGGATTCAACATGAGATTTAAGGACAATTGCATGCATTCTCTCATTTTTTGCATCATGAGCAGCTTCAATATCATTTAAAATCCTTGGTTTGATATCTGGAGCAGTATGAAGATGTGTATCTATAAAATTTTTCAGCATATGGCTTTTATTTACCATGAAAATCATTTAATAAATTCGATTTAAGCATTAATCTTCTTCTTAACTTCTTCATACAGATTATTGCCATGGGAATCCATTGCCACAACAAGAGGTCCAAAATCTTTAACTTCAAGCTCCCAGATGGCTTCAGGAACTCCTAAATCAATCCAGTTAACGCCTTTAACTTCTAAAATTGATTTAACATATAAAGCTGCACATCCCCCTACTGCAGCAAGATATACGGCATCATTTTCAATTAAAGCATCTTCAGTTCCTTTATCCATACCTCCTTTTCCAATTATGGCACTTACTCCTAGCTTCAGAACATCTGGTTCGTATGGATTCATCCTTGTACTTGTTGTGGGCCCTACAGCTATCATTTTGTAATCATTTTTTTCATTTGAATGCTGTATTATTGGCCCTGCATGAAAGATAACCGCCCCCTTAAGATCTACTGGCGAACCTTCATCTAAAATTCGTTGATGCGCTCTGTCCCTTGCGGTATAAATGGTACCTGAAATATATACGATGTCTCCGGAATTCAATTTTTTAATGTCATCTTTTGAAATTGGGGTTTTAAGTTTTTTGTTCATAGATTCACCTTATCTTTAAATACTCAATTAAAACAATTTTTAGATTTTTTTTTTATTTAAGATGGTTTTATTCGATAATGTTAATTATTAGATAAGCATAATAGCTATTTATTATCTTATCGAAAACGACTATTTCAGAGGTTTAACTTATGTCCAATGTAAATAAACTGGTGGGTCTTACCAAATACATCATGACCCTCCCATCAACGAGGGTATCACTTTTCAGCATGGTATTTTTAAGCTTTATAATAGGTTGTATTGTATCTTTAATGGAACCAGCAGCAACAGATTCTATACTACGCAGTATTGTCTACGGCGGTTCTACAGGATTTTTAATATTCGGAATAACTTCTATAATGGGAGGGGGTCTAACTCAGCCACTAATAAATTCATTCAATGGTAGACACATGAAGATGAAACAATCAATGTTTCTAGCTTTTGTCTCTATGATGATTGTAGGCATAATTTATATATTGGGAAGTGTTGCAACCCTCTTTTCCTCTTACAATTATAATTATACCCTTGATTCTCTAATATTTGGTACAGTTATTATATTTGCATTCAGAACTATTGTTTTATGGGGAACATCCAATATTAACCTTTTAAAGTCAATTGGGGTATCTGTAATTCAACCAGCGCTTATTCTTAGCATGCTAATGGTTATAGTATCTTTGACCAGTTTAACCACAAATATAGGTAATTTCAGTTTTATAGCCCTGCTCTTTAAAATATTAATAGCATCATTAATACTTATGTTCGCTATTTATTCTTTTGTAGCAGTTTTAGAGTCCCCTATGAGGAGAAACCTGGGGATAGGTGGCCTTGAACTTTTAAGCCTGGCAATAGCCCATATTACAGAGGGTTCTAAAGCAATGGAAGCATTATTTGATGATATGGGAGAACCGATAGACACATTAATTGGAATATTGAGCTTTAAAAATAAAAATGGTACTAAAGCTATTTTTTTAACTCCATCCATCCATCCCGGGCCAATAGGAAATATTGGTGGAGGGAACATGCCCACAATTCTTGCAAATAAATTTGATACATTTACCATGGTCTCTCATGGACCTTCAACCCATGACTTTAATCCTGTATCTTCAAAAGAACTGGATAAAGTAGAAAAAATCATTAGAAACGCATTAAAAGACTTTAAATACTCTAACAGCGCCAGTAAATTTTATAGGGTTCAGAATGGAGATGCAAAGATTGGATTTCAATCTTTTAATGATAATTTGTTAATGCTTGCCACATTTGCTCCGAGGGGATTCGATGATATGGATTTTGGTATTGGACTTGCACTTACAAACTTAGCTAAAGCAAACTGTGATGTAGAAAATGTCATGATTGTAGACTGCCATAATTGTTTTAAAGAAGAGGGAAGGATTTTACCAGGAAATAAAGAAGTATTTGAACTTATGGGTGCAGTTGAAAAAATTAAAACACCCAAAAAGGAAAATGGAATTAAGGTAGGTTGTGCCGGTGACCCGCTTGATAATCTGTCTAAAGAAGATGGTATTGGCCAAAGTGGAGTAAAAGTCATGGTTGTTGAGGTAGTGAGTCAAAAGACAGCATATATACTTCTGGATTCAAATAATATGGTTGATGGTTTCAGGGAAAAAATAATAGAAGAAGTTCAGAAGTTAAGCGTGGATTGTGCGGAAGTAATGACTTCAGATACCCATTTTGTAAATACACTTTCTGGAGGTCATAATCCTGTTGGAAGTAAAAAACGGGATGAACTAATAGATTCCATTGTCAGTTGCACAAAAAATGCTTTAAATGATCTAGAAGATGTTTCTGTTGCTGCTAAAGTATGTAATATTGAAGATCTAAAAACTATGGGTCCAACAACTGCAACAGAACTTGTATCCACAATAAGCTCAATAATAGCAGTAAGCCGAATATTTGCACCGTTAATATTTTTACTGGCTATTATGTCAGTATTTATATGGCTCTTTTACTGGGCATTTTAAAAAGATTAAAAAGAATAAAATAAGTCAAAGGATTATAATTACATGTTAAAGAATATTACCCATACCATAATCCACACGAAAAGGAAAGGAACTATACCGCTCCAAAGCCAGCCTTTTGCCCCTCCAACTTCTTCTCTACCAAATAACCTTTCTGAAAGCTGGCCGCTTACATAGAGAATAATAACAGCTACTATGATTACAATTGTCTCATTGGTAAGTATAGAAGAAATGTAACCAGCAACAATACCGGTAGCTGCATGAATTGAAGTAACCTTACCATCTACATCCATATTATTAACCTCCTTTTAATATAAATCTATTAAATACATGATATACGTTAATAAACTTATCCTATATTTATTATCATTAATTAACAAATATTAATTGACTGAAACTTAAAAATTTAATTTATATAAGTATTTTTAATTAGAATCAGTTCTTTATATAACTTTGGTAAGTTTACTAATAAATGTTTTTAGGCATGTGTTCCAAACTCATAGAAAACAGTATATCTCAATGTGATGTTGAACATACAACCCATGATATTATAGAATAATAAAACTTCTATTAAATACCAAATCAAATTTTAGATGTAATAAGGTTGAAATGCTGTGCATTCGAGAAAATAACATTTTCGATGTTTACAAAACTTTCAGTTTTATAGCGGGAAAAATTAAAATTAAAATTTTTAGGTTGAAGGAACGAAGTTCATGAACCACAATAATAATAGAAAATTATTTGAGGTTGAAGAAAATCTATTGATTTTCTGAACATTAGAAAATCAAAGATTTTGAAGGTGTTATTATGAAAAATATGTCTAATGTAGATGTTTTTGCCATTTGTCACGAATTAAAAGAATTATTAATAGGTGCCAGGGTTGATAAGGCATATCAACCTACCAAAGACACAGTTTTAATAAGATTTCACGTACCTAGTAAAGGAAGAGTCGATATTGTTTTTCAAGCAGGTAGGAGAGTTCATACAACTCAATATCCTCTTCCAAATCCAAAAATACCTCCTAACTTCCCAATGCTCCTTAGAAAGTACATTAAAGGAGCAACAGTGGAGGATGTGAGGCAGTACAATTTCGACAGAATAATGGAGATTCAGGTAAAAAAAGAACTTAGATTCACTTTAGTAGTGGAACTATTTGCTAAAGGTAACATTATACTTTTAAACGATGAAGGAACTATTATTTTACCTTTAAAACGTAAAATGTGGAGTGATAGGAAAATATCCTCTAAAGAGGAGTATAAATATCCTCCAAAGAGGGGTATAAATCCTTTGGAGCTTCAAAAAGAAGAGCTTAGAGTTATATTTAAAAATTCAGATTCTGATGTAATAAGAACACTTGCAAGGAGTGGTCTTGGAGGAATTTATGCAGAAGAAATCATGTTGAGGTCTGATGTACAGAAAGATTTGCCTGCAGCAGAACTTAAAGAAGAAGACTTTGATTCAATTTATAACGCAATATATGAGCTTTTTGAGCCACTTAAATTGTCTAAATTTAATCCTCAGATAATCTCTAATGGAAAAGAAGATGTTTTACCCCTTGATCTTAAATTATATGAAAAATATAAAAAAGAAACATATGCCAGCTACAATGAAGCTGCAGATGAATTTTTTAGCAGTAAAGTAAGGGAAGATATAAAAACGGAATATGAAGGAATATGGGGGGCAGAAGTAAAAAAATACGAAAAAAGACTCCGAATTCAGGAAGAAACCCTGCAAAAATTCCATAGAACTATTGAAGAATCACAGAGAAAGGGAGAATTAATATATTCCAACTATGGAAAAATTCAAAATATTCTTGACATCATAAAAAAGGCGAGAGAAAAATATTCATGGAATGAAATAGCCTCGAAACTTAAAAAAGCCAGAAAACAGGGGCTTGAAGAGGCAGATATAATTGAGTCCCTTGATAAGATGGGTAATTTAACTTTAACAATTGATAATACCCCCATATTAATAGATGCGAAAAAAGAAATACCTGAAAATACTGAAATCTATTATGAAAAGGCTAAAAAGGCAAAAAGGAAAATAAATGGGGTTAATATTGCAATAGAGAAGACTAAAAAGGAAATAGAGAAAGCGAAGAACAAAAAAGAGATAGAAATGGAAAGAGTAACTTTACCTCAAAAAAGAGTAAAGAAAGAACTAAAATGGTTTGAAAAACTTCGATGGTTCTTATCTTCTGATGGATTTTTGGTGATAGGGGGTAGGGACGCGAATTCCAATGAAATAGTCGTTAAAAAATATATGGAGAATAATGATATTTATTTCCATTCAGATATACATGGTGCATCTTCTGTTGTAATAAAAAGTGAAGGTAAAGAAGTTCCAGATACTACCATAGAGGAAGCGGCTATATTTTCTGCTTCATTTTCCAGTGCATGGGCAAAGGGCTTTGGATCCCAGGATGTTTACTGGGTTAGACCAGAACAGGTTTCAAAAACCCCACAACCTGGCGAATTCGTTGCTAAAGGCGCATTCATAATTCGTGGTTCTAGAAACTATATAAGGGCCGCAACTCTTTTAATTGCAGTTGGAATTGTTGATTACGAGGGTAAAAGGATAATGGCAGCCCCCGTTAATGCAGTGAAAAAATATACAGATAATTATGTCATCATAAAACCGGGTTATACTAAAAAAGAGGCTATTGCAAGGGAGATACGCCATAGGATTGATAAAGATTCAATTTTGTCCCTTGAAGATGTAATAAGGGTTTTACCCTCTGGAAAATGTGATATTGTAGATGAGAAGGATATCAGGAGAAGATAAGCAGGCATTACTGGTTTGAGTTACTCCTGGAAAGTTAATTTGAAAAATGCCCCATTTTTATTTTTCAGTTCTATCTGTCCATTAAGCTGGTCTTTCAAACCGTTTACAAGACTTAAACCAAGTGTTTTAGTTTTATTTATGTCCAGATCATCAGGATAACCCATGCCGTTGTCACTTACAATCAGCTGATATATATTCTCCTTTTGCTGGAGATTTATGCGAATTTTGTCATTTTTATCTGACAGTGTTCTTTCCTTAGAGAATGCATGTTTAATTGAATTGGTCAGGAGTTCGTTGATAATTAATCCGCAGGGGAGTGCTTTATTAATGTCTAAAAGTACATCTTCAATATCAATATCTAATTTTATATCTGGGCCTACTCCATATGATTTATACAGATCTAAGGCGATTTGAGGAATATAATCTGCTAAATTAATTTTTGAAAGGTCATTTGATTGATAAAGTTTTTCATGAAGTAATGCTATTGATTTAACACGGTTTTGAATTTCTTTAAAAGTTTCAGATGTTTTTTCATCTTCTAAATAATTTGACTGGAGATTTATGAGGGAACTTATTATCTGAAGGTTATTTTTAACTCTATGGTGAATTTCCCTTAGAAGTACTTCTTTTTCTTTAAGGGATTTCATTATTTTGGATTCGGCATCTTTTTGCTCACTTATATCCTGAAGAGTTTCCAATGCACCAATAATTTTTCCTTTAGAGTTTCTAATGCTTGTTGCGGTAAGATGTAGCCATGAACCATTTTCACCAAGTGAAGGGAAAAAATCTATTGATTCACATGCGTCATCTAAAATGTTAGATCTTTTATATTTGTTCCCAAAATATTTTGGAATATCTTCTAAATTGCCATCTACAAGAAGATCAGCCATGCAAGGTCTTTCTTTACTATAAAAGGCTTTCCAGTGGTTATTGGTGCCCACAATTTCTCCAGTATTAATATTGCTTTGAGCTTCCAGTGCTTTATTCCAGTATACCACTTCATGTTCGGTATTTATAACAAACTGGGGAACTGGAGAAAAATGGATTATGTCTTTTAGTTTTTTTTCACTATCTTGTAGTTCTTCTTCCAGTTGTTCTCTTCTTAAAATCTCCATTTTTAAATCATAGTTTGAATCTTCAAGATCTTTGGTACGTTTCTTAAGTTTTTCATTTATTTCATTGAGAATTCTAACTCTTTCAATCCTTTCAAATAGGAATGCCACCGTAATAACTGTTAACATTATCATGGATAGTTTATAATAATTTTCAGTAAATACACTGCCCATGATAATTGAAATGACCTGAATGAAAACTAAGATTCCAATAAGGAGAACAGGGGCTAACCATGTTTTCTTTTTCCACCAGAAAGAAACCATAAATAGAGAAAAGGGATAAGCGACATTTGCACCGTTTTCTTGATTAGAATAATATGATAAAATACAAAAAATCCCTAACAATGTGATTGCAACTATGATTCTGCACATTTCATTCCTGTCTACGACTTTAGTTGACAAGGTTACACCCAATTTTCTGTTAATCATTGATTTTAGATTTTTATGTCGTTAAAAGATATTTCTGCTAATTATATTCACTAATATTGCTTAAGGATATATTATATAGGCATTACTTAAATATGTTTATTTTATGTAGCAAATACAGATTAAATATAAAAATTAAGAGGAATTTGAAGAAAAAATCGTTATTAAAATTTTTAATTGGATAGCCATATTACCTTTATTTTAGTAATAATAAGTAGAATTTGTAGTTACATGGTTTAATCATGCTTTTAATCAATTAACATAAATATACTATTAAAATGAGAGCGGATTAAAAAATAAATTTATAATATTTTATAAATCTTTAAAGATAAACTTAAAAGAAGTACTACTATCCTTTTCAAGCTCTATTCTGCCTTTAGCACGATTTAATAAGTTTATTAAGTCATCTAAAAGAGATAAACCTGACTTTTTATTATTTTCAAAATCAAGATAATCTGGAAAATCTATACCGTCATTGAATAGGGTCAGTATGTATTTATCTTTGTCAGTATTGAAATTTATGGTAATTTTGCCTTTTCCATCTGGATAGCAATGTTTTATGGAATTGCTTACAATTTCATTGATAATTAATCCACATGGAAGTGCTGTATCCATATCAAGAAAAATATCCTCTGCATTTATCTCAATTCCAATATGTGAACTTATTTCATATGATTTGCAGATATCTAAAGTCAATTTTTCAATGTAATCATTAGCTTTAACTTTAAAAAGATTATTTGATTGATAAAGCATTTCATGAATTATTGCAATGGAATTTATGAAATTATGAATTTCTTTAGAATTTCCAATTTTGTCAATATGGTTAGAGCGAATTTTCATTAGAGAGTTTATTAATTCTATGTTATTTTTAACTTTATAATGAATTTCTCGAAGAAAGGCTTCATTTTCTTTTAGTCTTTGAGTTTCTTCCTGTTCATGCATTTGTTTGGTTATGTCTTCAAGTGTTTCCACGGCACCGATGATTTCCCCTTTGGAGTTTCTAATAGCTTCTGCTGTAAAATGTAGCCATTTGCCATTTTCTCCCATCATTGGAAAGAAATCTATTGCTTCACATGTATCACCAAAACCTCTGGCTTTATATCCGTGATATTTCATTACATATTTAGATCTTTTCTTTTTCCCAGGATACCATTTAGGGATTTCTTCAATACGTTCATCAACAATCAAATCAGCCATACATGGTCTTTCACTTTCATAGAATGCCATCCAATGATTTTTTGTACCTATAATTTCACTGGCAGGGATATTAGTAGATTTTTCTATAGCACGGTTCCAGTAAATAACATTATGATTTTTATCTATAACAAATTTAGGAACAGGAGATATGCGTATTATTTCTTTTGACTTTTCATAATCTCTTAATATATCTTCAAATTCATTTTTTTCGTGGGTTTCCATTTTTATTTTTTTATTATCATTAGAAATGCTTTTATACATTATTTCACCCCCCCTTATGCTCTACATATGTTGAAAATATTTATAGTAATATCCTCCTATTTTAATTATTAAAATAAATTTTTGCAATCAATACAAAATTACTCTATAAAATTCCCTCATTTTTCATCTTTAATCTTTTTCTTTAAAAGAAAATTAATGTCAATTAAATACTTTCCTTCCTCATCTGAAACAATTATTGAATCATCCTCTAAAAGGGAAGGAAGATCAACTTCGTATATCCCATGATCATGAACCATGATGGTTTCAATGGATTTTCCACCATTTTTTTCTTTTTCATCATTCTTTTGGGGAGGATGATACTCAAAAAAATGGCTACCGCATTCTGGACATCCTTTTAGAATGTCTTCTGGCCTGCCTTTAAATAAAGCACCACATTTAATGCATAGATGCACCAGTATCACCGATATTTGCTATCATTGAGAGGAAGTTAGACTTTTTCTTAACGGTTCTCATGATATTTGCAGGTCCAATGATAGTTAATCCAATAGTTTTCTTTTTTGAAAGGCCAAAAAGAGATGTTTTATCCTTTTCAAGGGTGTAAATATCTATTCCAACAAAATTTTCAATGTCTATCTCTCTCATGGTGGTTTCTATTAGTTCGGCTTCTTCTTCGGGACTTAGTCCTCCTTCTATAATTACTAAATCTCCACTCTTTACCCTTTCAACAATCATTGATACTTTTTCCACACTACTGTGGGACATAAGAGCATCTGAAGATAGAAAATCCATTTTTAAACTATTCATTTTTGTACCTCTGAATTGGAATCATAAATATCATCATCTGAACCTTTTAACCATTGCATCGTAAAGATTTTCTGTATTTTCGCCATGTAATGCTGAAATTGGCACTACAGTGTGTTGGGGGAATACAGAAGTAATTCTATCAGGAACAGCTTCAGGAATATCAATTTTATTTGCAACAATCACAAAAGGAATTTTTCTGGCTTCTAAATTCCCAATAATAGTAATATTGGCCTGGGTAAGGGGATCTTTGGTGGCATCTATAACTAATAGGACCCCAGTAACGTCATCTAACCATTTAATCGCTTCTATTATTCCCTTTGTAGCTTCTTTAGCCCTTTCTTTTGCCTCAACCTCAGATAGGCCATATTGAAGAAAATTTTTATAATCTATTTTGGTGGCTATTCCTGGAGTATCAATAATATCAAAGTCAAGTTCAACTCCATTGTGTTGAATACTGACATGTTCCTGTTTATATACCTTTCTTGTTTCATGAGGTATCTCTGATGTCAATCCAAGGGGTTTTCCTAACCAATCATTGGTCATGGTGTTTGCTAAGGTGGTTTTCCCGGAGTTGGGGTGGCCGTACAGCCCGATCTTCAATTTTTTGTCTTTTCCAAGCAGTCTATTCAAGAATCTTCTGAAAATGCTCTGCATTTTATCACTCTTTATATATTTGGCCAGGTTCAAGGATAACGACCTTCGTTTCTTTGTTCAGTGACTTTACCCTACGGGCAAAATCTTCAGGGTCCTGTTTAATTACAGGAAACGTATTGTAGTGCATGGGAATAACAATTTCTGGATTAATCCATTTTACAGCCATTGAAGCTTCAAATGGTCCCATTGTATATCTATCACCAATAGGGAGAATGGCTATGTTTGGTTTATAAATATCGCCTATGACCGTTTTCATATCTCCAAAAATACCTGTATCTCCAGAATGGTAAATTTTCTTACCGTTTTCGAGTTGTATTATATAACCGCAAGAGCTACCCCCTGCACCTATTTCTTCAATAAAATCCATATCTGATGAATGATTGGAATTTAACATTGTTATTGTAATATTATGAATTTTTACGGATCCTCCTATATTCATTCCCATTGCTTCTAAACCCTGCTTTGCAAGAAAAACTGAATGCTCATGATTTGCAACTATTACAGCTCCTGTTCTATTTGCTATTTCCATGGCATCTCCAAAATGATCTGCATGGCCATGAGTAACACAAATTATGTCTGCATCCACTTCTTCAACTGTAACAGGACAAACTGGATTATTACTTATAAATGGGTCAATGAGAATCTTTAAATCTTCATCAGACACGATTTCAAAGGCTGAATGTCCAAACCACCTTATTTGCATAATTAATCTTTGGCTCCTATTATTTGATTTCAAGATTTATATCTTTGGAAAGTTTCCATGCTTCATTAAACATTCTTTCTATTTCTTCAATGGATTTAATGTCTTTATAAATTACTCCAACTTCAAAACTTTCATATATTGGATCTGTTGAAATTATCAGGCCATTTTCAGCGTCTGCCACAATTGCAACTGTATGAACATGAGGCATGGTTCTTATTTTAACATTGTTGTCCATTAAAAGTTTAATAAGTTCAACTGATGCATCATCATCCAGACTTGCTTCCTGGATAATCATTTTACTTTCTGTTTCCATAAATTTCTTAAGAGCGCTAACCTCTATGTTACGAACCCATGGATACATCATTAATATTTTTTCATTAGCTTTTAGAATTGTATCCTGCATTGTCTCCTGTACATCACCCGCATCAAAGGACCATATTATGCTCGGATCCTTTGATTCAGACTTGATTTGATTAAGAGTGCCTTTAAATGAATCTAACCTTTCCTCAATAAGGTTTTCAATGTCTTTAGCATTTTTTATGTAGTTTTCTTTTAATCTGTCCAATCGATTTTTTACAAACTCATCTTCCTCATCCCGTGAGAGAGGTTTTGACATGTATTTTCCATTTCTTTCCATAACTGACGGTAATTTTATTTTCTCTTTTTTCTCTTTAGGACGGTCTTCTTCAGTGACGGTTTTTTCAGGCTCTTTTCTAATAAAAGAAGCTTGAGGCCTCTTAATATCTCTTTGCACTGGGTTTTCCATACTGATCGGTTGTTTTTCTCCTAATACTTTTTTAGGAGTTTGAGGTTTTTTAATATCTTTTTGTGGTGTAATTATTTTTTCTTTTGTTTTAGTTACTGGGGATTCTGGTTTCTTTACGTCTTCTCTTGTAATCTTTTTTGGTGTTATTTTTCTTGGTTTGGGTACATTTTCCGATGGTTTTTCGGAAGTTACTAGTTTCTTAATATTTTCTTTAGGCTTTTGTATAGTTGCTGAAGGTTCTTTAATTGTTTTTGATGGTTTAGGTTTAATTTCTTTAGGTATAGCTTTAGATGTTATCCTTTCTTCGCTACCTTTAGTATACTGCCCTTTTTTTGGTAAGGATGGTGCTGGAGATTTTATCGAATCTTTTTTAATTTGACCTCCAAAGAAAATTAAAAGTGCTACCCCTATAACAGTAGAAAATAACCCAATAAGGAAAAATTTGATGTCTGGAGGTGTTGAGAATCCAAAAGACATAGAATAAAATCCTAGAATTATTAGTACGACCCCAAATACTGTAATAATTAAATTAATCATTTGATGCCTCCAAATTCATATATTATATTTATTCATCATAAACTTAATGAATAAGACCCCTTTATACCTCTATAACCTAAAATTAATCACACTACCATAAAAAGATTTTTATTCTTCATTCCTTAACTTAATTCAATTCTTCACTAAATTTAGGATATTAATGCAAAATTATTCAAAAAAAATCTTAATCAAAACGACTTTTTTAGGCAAATCTGCCCTTAATATATTTTAATCATTTTTAAAGGTCTTCGATACTGTTATTAGATATATTACATTAATATAATCTATTATTTTCACATAAAAAATAGTTTTAACCTTTTGTTAGTAAGGGGTGTTATCTGATATAAACTAAATGAAATCTTAATTGTAAATATTTTTATGGAGTCCTGCATATTCTGAGATTATTTTAATTGTATTTTCAGTTCCATTGTATTTAGAGAATTTTCTCTTCACAATCTCTGCATTTCTTTTTAATTTCTCGTTGTTCAGGGCACTATTTATATTTGCTGCGAAATCTGCTGGATTTAACTCTTTTAAGTTATTTACTATGGATATGCCATATTTTTCCATATTCAGCGCATTTTTTGCTTGTTCTGGATGGTTGTCAATTGGAACAAGAATATTTGGAATGCCAAGTGATGCAAGTTCCATGGTAGTTGTATGACCTGCAAGGCTTATTACGAGGTCTGAAATGTTCATCCATTCCATCATATTGTCTAAAAACTTCTTTTTTATTATTTTATCTGAATTCTGTATAAAATCAGATTTTATTTGGGGCCCTGTTACAATTATTATTTTATCGCTTTCTATACTGTCAGATGCTTCATAAATTAATTTAAGCAATTTTTTTCCGAATTCACTTCCACCGACTGTAATGAGAATTATTTTATCTTCCTTGTTCAATCCGAATTTTTTCCTGATTTCAGTTTTATCAGCTATTTCATCAGGATTATTCTTAAGTATAGGCCCAGTAAATAACGCTATATCTTCCAGTTTTAAAGGTATTTCTATGGAATCTTTAATATCGGGTATTAAAATAGCATTACAAAGGCCAGATACATCTGTAATAAACCTTTTTAATCCATTTTCTAAATATTCAATGGTTTTTTCATCGGGATAAAGTTCTGAAAAATTAAGAGTTAATTCGTTTGTAATCATGATACAGGGTATTCCAAGAACTTTACATGTTATGGGGACAGAATAATGGGAATCGGCTACAACAACATCAGGTTTGAATTTTTTTATTATTTTAGATTCGTGATATATGCTTTTTAAAAGAATAAAAGGTGCATCTATGGATTTTTTTGCTGTATGTTTTATATCAAGTTCGCCGCCGTTACCATAAAATTTAATATCTGGTAATTTAACGGTTTTGTATACTCCTGCTTCTACAAGCGTTTCATAGCCGGAACCGTAGCTTGCAAAAGCAACTTCCACCCCATTTTCTTTGAGTTTGTTGGCAAGGGCAATACACCTTGATACGTGCCCCATACCTATTCCGCAGGGCATCATAAGCACTTTCATAGTCTTTAAGGCCTCTTATGCATTTTTATAAATATAATCTTTGTCATTTTTATGTTATTGATGTTAATAAAATTTTTTGAATTTATTGAAGTATCTAATTATTCAAAATATAATCATTACTTTTATTATTATAAATATGATTAATTTTATATATATTATTAAATAAATAATAAATATGGTGAAAATATGAATATTTTAGTTGATGAAAGTGGTCAGGGAGTGGCAGAATACCTTTTATTATTTGCTGGCGTGATTATTATAGCAATAGGAACGTTAGTTATATATAATTCTTACTTCACAACCCATGCATTCGATACTGCTGCAGATGTCAAGACAACTAGACAGCATACAGGCGCAAACAACGGATCATTATAAAAATTTTTTCTTATTTTTAAATATTGAAACATGAAAAAAAATAATATTTAATTTTGGGGGGGGGGCTTTTAATTAAAATACAGAATTAATTATTTTTTCCCTGTTTAATAGCTGCATGATCCTTAATCTAAAGAAGTAAGATTATATTTGGTTATTTTGATTGTGGTATTTTGAGCTTATTAATTTTAGTTTCATCATGGGAAACAATGTAGTTTATAAGATGTTCTAATAACTCAAGGGAATTTCTTTCATTACTTAGCCCCAATGCTAATTTATTCTGCAGTGTTTCTTTTTGATTTTTAGGTCTTGATTTAATATGAAGAATTATTCTATTAAATAGTGTGTCTGAATCATATAAATCGAAGGACATATTTGAATTGTTTATTTCTGATATTTTCTGTCTGAAAATAATTTTTAATTTATAAAATGCATCTTTCAGTTCTATAGGATCTTCACTATCTAATTTTTTTAATAGAATATTAATGTCCAGAGGCTCTGTTCTTATTAAGCCGAAAACAATACCTTCAGATTTTATGGACTGTATCCGTTTTATCCCTTCATAAACATCGAAATCATACCCGATAATATATATTTTTTTATCCTTTAGAAAGGACATTAAAATCTCATTAAGGGTTTTATCAGAGATATTTGATGTTTTCCGGATTTCTTCTAATAGTTTTCTTTTTGAAAGTTCTTTTTCACCTATTATTTTAAGAGTTAACTCTCTTAAACCACTATTTTTTGACATATATAATCCACAGCTATATTTTTGTTATGTGACAATATGCACATTCTAGTATATAAAAATAGATATTTATGTGGGATATAAAATTACCATATGAAATTATTAAATTAAATAGACTATTTTAGGGGGTGAAAAGAAGGACAATTTAGAAGTAGAGTAATAATATTAACTGTTTATGTATTAGTACATACAATAAATTTATTAACCAGTAACCTAAGAATAAAAACCATAAAATTATACGGAGGTAAAAAACATGAAGTTTTTAAGTGATGAAAGTGGTCAGGGAGCAGCTGAATATATCTTATTGTTCGGTGGTGTCATCGTTATAGCTATCGCTGCTTTAGTAATCTACAACTCTTACTTCAACAACCAGTCATTCAACACTGCAGAAGATATTTCAACTACTAGAAGTAAGGCTGCTGCAAATGATAGAACTTTATAATTAAACCCTTATTTTATTTTTAGGGCTTTAATTAACATACGGAGGTAAAAAACATGAAGTTTTTAAGTGATGAAAGTGGTCAGGGAGCAGCTGAATATATCTTATTGTTCGGTGGTGTCATCG
>JASEIM010000004.1:74525-111717 GCA_030017655.1 Methanobacterium sp.
ATATATCTTATTGTTCGGTGGTGTCATCGTTATAGCTATCGCTGCTTTAGTAATCTATAATTCGTACTTTACTACTCAACCATCATTTACTGATCAGGATCTTAGTACAACAAGACAACATGCTGCTACTAATAATAGGAGTTTATAACTCTTTATTTACTTTTAAAAGTTGTGAAATAATATGATAAAAGATGAAAAAGCTCAGATAAGTGCTGAATTAATTTTGCTGGTCGGAGCTTTACTAGTAGTAGTAATTGTCGCCGGAGCATTTGTATTCAGCATGTCAAGCGATATTGCAGGTAATGTAAGCGAAGTAATAGATGCTGGAAGAGATACATCAATTAATAGGCTATAATATATTTTAGATGACTTTCCATACATTTATTTTTTTATTTTCATAGATTGATTTGAATTTTATAGTATCTTTTCTTTCAATTACTAGTTTAGTAAAAATTGAATTTTCGAATTTTTTATCCATAACTACGGCTTTTTTATCGTCCATAAGTAATATGATGCAAAAATCACTGTTTTTATCCAAATAATGTTTTTCAATTTGACCATTTGTAATTTTCATATAACAGTATGGAGTTTTGTTATGCCATGTGATTGTATTTGAATCCATTTTTACTTGATTGGTGGAGTTTAAAATATTGTCATTAATATGGATGGTTCCATTAGAATAAGTGCAATTTCCAGGTTTCATTGTAGTAAAATTCCACTCCCCATAATATATCCAGTATTTTCTATGGATATCATTAAAAGTAACAAATACAATTGGATTTGGTTTATAATGGTGCGTATAAGCTAATACATCATCAGCTTCAGAGGGTTTAAGCCCGTAGTCTATGAGCATTTCTCGAGCAAGATCTCTGTTGACTCCAAGTATGTTATTTAGTATTTCAATTGTTTTTGTGGAGTTTTTAGTATATTTATCAAGGTTTATAGGACCAGCATCACCAGTGGTGGCAATCATATTTAAAATCCCTGCAGATAAATTTTCATTACTGGTTGACAGCGCTCTAGATATCCAGTAATCACGAGAAGTATTTGGAGACTTGCCATTAAAACTAAATGGATTGTTTTCATACTTTCTTATAGGTATATTCTCGATGTAAGCTACTCGCCCATCCTGTAATACTGAACGATCGGCAATTGCGCTATAAAAATGACCATAACTCCATTCTGTTATTATAACAGTATTTTTTGCAGTGTTTTTATTGATCCATTCAGCACTGTTCCACATATCATCATCAGCCCCCGGAACTAATTCATTTAATATTGCATACGTTCCAAAAGCGGGGGATATGAAAACAACAAGGATAATAGACACAGATAAAATTTTAGCATAATTTTTTCTAATACGTGAATTTAAATAGCCATTACTTATACCTACAGCAATTCCAGCGCTTATTAAAAGGGGAGGTAAAAGCAGTATAAAAAATCTAACCCCTTTTATTGAAGCTAAAAATCCAATTAATATCCACGTAGCTAAGAATGAAAAGAAAAACCAATCTGCACGGTTTAAAATTCCTTCGGGTAAGTTTTTCTTGGTTAAAACACCGGCCAATAAAAAAATCCCTAATATACCTAAACCCATTATTATGAGATCTAGTCCATAAAGTACATCATAATAATCAGGTTTTCTCAATTCAGATATAAAAACATAGGTATCTGGCCATGGGTACCAAATATTCTGGCTACTAAATAATTTAATCAGTGATAATGGACTTAAAATCAGTTTAATTATAGTTAAGGGGCCTAAAAATGTATATATTAATAGAAGGATGCTGAATGTAAATATAGAAGATAAAATTACAATATTTTTAAGTTCACGACCTTTAAATTTAGTCCATATAATATAAAAAATACAAAATGCTATCATCAGATAAAATAAATACTGATACCCGTTCCAGGCAGCGGCAAATAAAAACATTGTAAATGCTGATAAGGACGCAAAAAAGATCATTGATTTTGTATTTTTTGCCTGATATGATTCAATAAAGAACCAGACGATTAGAATGGGGAAAATAATATTGAACATATCTGTATCAAACCAGCCAGGAAAACTTCTTATGGCATAAAATGGGATGCTAACAGCCAGTAGTCCGGCAGCTATTCCTCCATATTCGTTTGTTAACCTGCTCACAAAAAAGTAAGCAGGAATACCGCAGAGCGGCCCAATTAATACAGGTAGCCAATAACAGACTGTTAAAAGAGGTATTTGAGTAAATATGTTCACTAATTTGTAAATAAACGCTGTAAGATAGATTATTAGGGGAGGATAATCCATTGGAACTCCGGGATAATAAGAATATGAGTCCCATTCTGTTCCATTTATTTTTTTATCTCCTAAATAACCATGATCTAAATAGTTCTGGGTTAATCTATAATTGTAGTAGGAATCAAGCTCGTACATATATGGAATACCATTGGGGCCTTGATAAATATCCTTTTCATTAACTGGAGCTCCATTAAGATGGATTGCTTCCATCCTAAGGAAAAAACCAACAGAAAATATTAATAAAATGATTATTAATTTTAATAATAGTTCTTTATTTGACATATTCTCCCCTAATATTATAAAAAATCATTTCAAATAATATTATACTTTTATCTTCTTATAAAAAAAGTTAATTATATCAATATTATTATTCTAATAAAATTGAAAATAGGAATTAGCACGTGATTAAATGAAAGAAGAATATAAGGTATTGGTGGCTATTTGGATTTTATATGGAGTATTTTTGGCAGTAAGGGGGATAAATGATCTTATATTGCTTTTTTTAGTCACAGCTTTTGTTATTGTATTTACTCTGGAAATCAGGGAAAATGGGATCGGTCCAAAAGAAAAAGAAACTTAAAGTATCTATATTAAGGTCTATATTTTTAATAAAATTTTAAGACTAATTTCATAATTAATAAAAGTAAATGAGGTACATGCTTGTCGAAGAAAAACATTAATTTACTGAAATTAAGTATTAATTTAAATCAGGAATTAATTATTGTTAGTGTGTTAGCCAGTGTAACTATATTATTAATTTTTGTTATTGGAAACACATTTATAGGCGGATTCGCTAAAATGGTATTTAGTGATTCTTTAATTTATTTTAAAATGTCCTTTGATCCATTTCAGAGTAGCATAGCCCCATACATGTATAGATTATTAACTCCACTAATAATTTTTTTACTTCCATTAAATCATTTATTGGGTTTTATTTTTGTAAATATGACAGCTTTATTTTTAACGACAGTTTTATTTTACTATTATCTTAAAAAACTTGATTTTAATAATATTCATGCCTTTTTAGGAGTTTTATTCTTTCTTTTGGCCCCTACAGTAATATATACTATGTATGATATAGCACTAGTTGATTTTACATCGTTTTTATTTTTTTTATTGGCTTTTTATGCAATTTTATGTAAAAATGATAAGCTTTATCTCGTTTCTCTTGTTTTAGGGGTTTTAAACAAGGAAACCATATTATTAACATTACCTCTATACCTTTTAATTAAATTAGAAAACGAAAAATTAATCAATGCCTTGAAATCAACACTTTTAATCATTTTAATACCTTTAATCCTGTTTATAAGTATCAGATATTATTATGGATTTACAAATTATTTTTCGCTATCTACAGTTAAAGAGACGTTAATTTATGATTTACAGATTAAAAGCATATATGATCTGAGCAATCCTTATTTTTCATTCAATACTTTGTGGATATTGAGCATATATTGTATAAAGTATGTTAAAGGCAATTTTCTAAAAAAATCATTATATTTATTACCATTTATATTTTTGCAAGTTTTAATTGCCACAGACATGTTTAGGGCACTTTTTATTGCTTTTCCCATCATAATTCCCATTTCTTTATATCTATTTAAGATTAAAGAGGAAAATTTAGTCCTCATATTTATAATTTTGACTTTATTTATATTGTTAAGTCACATTGTATTAATAAAAGGATATTTAGCTTCATTGGTATTTCTTCCATTGGAATTTGTGGTTTTAAGTGCATTAATAATCCATTATTTAAATATTAAAAGTATTATAAAGCCTTTAATCTCCTAAAATAAATTCCTTCATTCATCCTTGGAATCATAGCGGTTAAAACGCACTGTTCAGTGTTCTCAGTCCTATCAAGCAAACCTTTTGAAAGATAGCTGACTGCACCGGTTTTCTGACCTAAATTATCCACGCCGGTAACTTTATCCATGACATCTCCAACTTCTTTACCTCTTAAAACTTCTTCAATGACTTCAGGAGGATATTCAAATCCAGCACTTACTCCTAATGTTATCGTTTGTCCATCGAAAATGGCACACCACTGTAAATCAATATATCCCGTTATTGAATCTGGAGTTTCCATCAATCCTGATTCTATACCTACACTAAGGTCAAATTCATCAGAATAAGCATTTTTCGCCCGGTTTATAGCTCCTTTAATGGTTTCATCAATTCCAAAGGGTTGATCTGGAACTTCTGAGCCAACGTCTATTCCAGTTACTTCTACATGTTCATAAATTTTTTCTAAAACGTTTTTAGTGGCTCTAACTTTAACAGGATTTTTAGATCCGACTGCAATTAACATAGATTCACCCTGAAAAATATTAAGATTGTAAATTATTCTATTTTAATGTTTAAATTATATTAATAAGATTATTAGCTCAAAAGTAATATTTAAAAATACTGCAAGTTAATATGGGTTATGTGGTGAAAAATGAAGAGTTATATGTTCAAAAACTGGCCATTAATAATATCATCAATTATTTTTGGAGTTTTAATTTTATTTTTATTAATTCAATCTATTAATCAAAATCAGGGACATTTAATCTATGCTTTGGATGATGCCTACATACACATGGCAATTGCAAAAAATTTTGCTCAACATGGAATCTGGGGAATAACTAAATATGAATTTACTTCCACTTCATCTTCTTTATTCTGGACACTTTTAATATCCTTTAGCTATTTTATATTTGGCAGTAATGAGCTAATTCCATTTATATTAAACATTATATTTGCATTAGGAACATTTTCCATTATTTATTTAATTCTTAGAAGATTTAAGATACCTCAATTTTACATATTTATAGTTTTATTATCTATAATGTTTTTAACTCCATTTCCTGCTCTTGTTTTCACAGGTATGGAACATATATTACATATTTTTCTAATGATTTTGTTCATTTATCTTTCTGCATCAATGCTTAAATCTGATAGAAATAGTATTTTCAAATATTTATTAATGCTATCATTTTTATTAATGATAACTCGGCATGAAAGCTTTTTTTTAATTTGTATTGTGTCATTTTTATTTATTTTAAAAAAGAAATATTTAAATTCAATATTATTAATTGTAGTATCATTCATTCCTTTAGTGATTTATGGACTAATCTCAACAAGCAAGGGTTGGCTTTTTTTCCCTAATTCTCTTGTTCTAAAATCAATTTTAACCGGTAATGAACCTTTACTTTCAAAAATATATATTTTTAACATTTTTAATCATTTTATCAACCAGTTATTTAGCGAAATATTGATCTTAATTTCTTTAAGTTCCTTATTCCTGATCATTAATTTAATTAATAAAAAATTTAAGGATTTATGTACAATAATGCTTGCTATTTTTATTTCAATAGCTCTATCACATTTATTATTTGCAAATACGGGCTGGTTTTACCGTTATGAGGCATACTTATTATCTATAGGTATATTTATTAATTCAATTGTATTATATCAATTTTTACGAAAATACAGGATAAATTTCAATATAAATAAAACTTTAAGATATTTATTGATAATATTAGTATTTGGCTTAATTATTATTCCTTTGGCACCTAAAGGATGTTATTCATTTAGTGAAACATCTTTAGCTACACATAATATTTACGAACAACAATATCAGATTGGTTTATTTATTCATGAATTCTACAGTAATGAATCGATTGTTTTGAATGATATCGGAGCAGTTAATTACCTCGCTGATATAAAATGCATAGATATCTATGGATTGGGTAATAAAAATGTCATAAAAGCTTTAAAAAATGGATCTTATAATGCAGAAATGGTGTCCCGGTTAACTGAAAAAAATAATGTTAAATTAATAGTTATATATGAAAACTGGTTTGAGAATTTACCTTCAAGGTGGATTAAAGTATGTGATTGGAAAATAAAGAATAATATAGTATGTGGGGATGATACGGTTTCATTTTATGTAAAAGATACTGGAGAAAAGGATAATTTAATAGAAAATCTAAGAAATTTTTCTTCTAAATTGCCTAGGGACATTGAAATGAAAATATACAATTAAAAACTTAATTATAATTTGAATATATTAGATTATTTATCCAAAAATTCATTTAAATATCTATAACATACCAAAATTTTAAATAACTTTACCATCCCTATCTATTTCCCCATTCCTTATCCGGCTTGAAGAAACAGGTTTTCCATCATCAGCAAGCACCCAGTCAATTGTGAAAATTTCAAGGGGTTCCATCCCTTTTTCTCTTCTTATTTCATTGATTTTATCTGCTGTAGGTTTTGTTTCTCTACTGACAACTATAGCATCTATTTCAGGGTCGTAGATTGTAGGTCCGTAAGGTTCTTCCAATCTCTTAACTATATATCTTGATTTGAATTTTTGAAGAAATTCTTCCAGTTTTGAAATTCTTTTTGCGCAGGGGTCAATATCACCTTTTTCTCCCCCAAATTCGTCAGATGTAACTCCAATTAATACATTCTGTCCTATAGTGAATGCTTCATCAAGTAGCTTCTCGTGACCTTTGTGAAAGTTGTCGAAGGTACCTCCAACAGCTACATTTTTATATTTCATTTATTTGCCTTTTATTAATTTTTTAAGTGATAGATTTTTAAATCGGGAATAGTTCCGTTGGTTATTTCTTTAAAGTCCTTTGAAAGGTAATTATTATACTTTGATTTTCCCCAAACCAGATAATAATCGATATTATTATTCTCTAATTCTGCCTTTAATTCCTTATAATTACCAGTTTCCTTAGGCATCCCAAAATTTTTGCTTTTAGTAAAAAATGCAATATGATCTGATTCTATTAAATAATCGTTGCATGCTATATTACCATGAAAATTATAGTCATTTTTTAATTTTTCACTCAAATCATAAACATCTTTGTCTGCATTAAAATTAATGATTAAAAAGTTAAATGGAGCCATTAAAAAGGATAGTATTAAAAGCGTTAATATAATGTTTTTTCGAGCCTTATTTAAATAATTCATTTTAAACAGTAAACTGAGCACATAACCGCCCATAATTAATAATAAGATATTAACCAACCAAAGATATCTCTCTTGAGTAAAAATTATGACGTATCCTCCAGAATACAACAATATTGTTGTTATTAGATAAATTAGTTTATCTTTTGAATTGCTGTTTATATTTAATTTAGTAATAAGAACAATACCAGCAGTAATTATTAGAATTGAAAGTATAGAAAATAACTCAATGATATGTACAGTCTTGATTATATTTTCTAAGATGATCTTTATCTGAAACTTAAAATAATCCCATGATTCAAAAGGACTCCATGATTTCATTTTGAAGTATGAAGGGTCTTCCCATGCACTAAAAGCAGATTCATTTGGAGGCTTTACAAGTCCAATATAATATTCATAGTGTCCCTGTGATCCTGGTCCAAACACATTATGATTATATTCTCCAGCAGTTCCCATTGTTATTTTCCCGTATTTGCCGCTTATTAAGCCAATCCATACGCCGCTGATCATAGAGAAAATTATTAATCCTATAAACAGATTTTTTAATATTCTGTTCTTCTTTTTTTTATCTATGCCTTTGAAGTAGAAAAATAAGTTAAATAGTATGAAATGGGCTAAAAAGAAGGGTAAAGCATAGCTTTTACTTAAATAAGCTAAAGCTCCTGTAATTCCGCACATTAAACCGTTAAATTTGTTGTCTGGATATTTAGGATTGAATATGAAGTATAAATAGTAAACAAGGATGCATGTAACCAGCAAGTCAGGTGTAGTTATGAAAAATGAAAAATAAATTATAAGGGGGATTAAAGAAAATAGCGTTACTCTTTTAATTGTATTTTCTATTTCAAAATTGTCTATTAATAATTTTACTCCCATTATAGTGAAAAATCCAGTAATTAATGAAAGTAATTTCATCAAATAAACTGAATTAAAGGAATTCGAGCTAAAAAGTAATAATGGAGTCATTAGCCATGATAAGAGTGGTCCCCAGTATCCGTTAATTGCATTATGTATATCTCCGCTGATATATTTTTGAGCAATAGTGATATAAGAAATACCATCTGAATTTAAAATGTATTGGTAGTTATTTATTAGAATTAGCCCTATCAGTGAATATAAAATGAGTACAAGGATGATATCAATGTTATTTTTGATTTTAAAATTAGTTGCATTCATTATATCACTATGATTGAGATTATTCAACTTTTCAAGTAATAAATTCTTAAATTGGGAATAGTTCCGTTGGTTATTTCTTTAAAGTCCTTTGAAAGGTAATTATTATACTTTGACGTTCCCCAAACCAGATAATAATCAATATTATTGCTTTCTAATTCATTCTTTAATTCATTGTATTTAATGGTTTTTTTTGGCTTTCCGTAATATTTGTTTTTAGTATAAAATGCGATAATATCTGATTCTATGAAGTTATCATTGGATGCTATATTTCCATGAAAATTATAATCATTTTTTAGTTTTTCACTTAAATTATAAATATAAAAATCTGATTCAATATTAAAATCCAGGATTAAACCATTAATTGGACCCATAATGAAAGATAGTATCAAAAATAATAGTAGAATGTTTTTCTGAACATTGTTCAAATAATTCATTTTAAATAGCAGACTAAGTACATAACCCCCTAAAATTAATAACAAAACATTAACTAACCATAAATATCTTTCTTGAATGTAAATTAGGAGGTATCCTCCGGCATATAATAACATGGTTACTATTAGATAAATTAATTTATCTTTTGAATTAGTATCTATTTTTGATTTAGTAATGAGGAAGATAGGGGCAATAATTATTATAATAGAAAGTACAGAGAACAATTCAATAATAATTGAAAATTTAAATATATTTTTAAAAATAATGTTTATCTGGTACTTTAAATAGTCCCATGATTCAAAAGGACTCCATGATTTCATTTTAAAGTAGGACGGATCCTCCCATGCACTAACAGCAGACTCATTCGGAGGTTTTATAAGTCCAATATAATCTAAATAATGAATTTCTTGTGATTCTGGCCCCACATAGCCATAATTATATTCTCCAGTAGTCCCTGTTGTTATTTTTCCATATTTATCGCTTATTAAGCCAATCCATACGCCGCTGATCATAGAGAAAATTATTAATCCTATAAACAGATTTTTTAATATTCTGTTCTTCTTTTTTTTATCTATGCCTTTGAAGTAGAAAAATAAGTTAAATAGTATGAAATGGGCTAAAAAGAAGGGTAAAGCATAGCTTTTACTTAAATAAGCTAAAGCTCCTGTAATTCCGCACATTAAACCGTTAAATTTGTTGTCTGGATATTTAGGATTGAATATGAAGTATAAATAGTAAACAAGGATGCATGTAACCAGTAAGTCAGGTGTAGTTATGAAAAATGAAAAATAAATTATAAGGGGGATTAAAGAAAATAGCGTTACTCTTTTAATTGTATTTTCTATTTCAAAATTGTCTATTAATAATTTTACTCCCATTATAGTAAAAAATCCAGTAATTAATGAAAGTAATTTCATCAAATAAACTGAATTAAAGGAATTCGAGCTAAAAAGTAATAATGGAGCCATTAACCATGATAAGAGTGGTCCCCAGTATCCGTTAATTGCATTATGTATATCTCCGCTGATATATTTTTGAGCAATACTGATATAAGAAATTCCATCAGTACTTAGGATATATTGATAATTATTTATTAGAATTAGCCCTATCAGTGAGTATAAAATGAGCACAAGGATGATATCCAGATTATTTCTGATTTTAAAATTAATTGCATTCATCGTATCACTATAATAATTACTTGAGGGTTTTGAAAAGATTTTCAGTTATTGTTATTATATCTTAAATTAAATTATAAATGATGCTGATTGAACAGAATGTGGTGATAAAAGATCCAAGAAAAGTGGATTTAAGGTTTGCATCGTGCTATCCTAATCTGTATAAGGCTGCAATGTCTTCTCTTGGTTTTCATATTATATATGATTTCCTAAATTCAAGGGAAGACATATACTGTGAACGGGTAGTTTATCCCTATTTTGAAAGCCTGGAATCAAACAGCAAGCTCTCTGATTTTGATATAGTGGGATTTTCACTTCAATATGAGCAGGATTATTTTAATGTACTTAGAATGTTGAATAAGGCAGGTATAGAAATTAGTAAAGAAAATAGAACTTCTGATGATCCTTTTATTATAGCGGGAGGGCCTTCAGCAACTTCTAATCCTCTTCCAATGAGCAAATTCATTGACCTTTTTATAATTGGAGAAGCAGAAGCAGTTCTTGATGAAGTTATTGATATTTATATGGAACTTGATGATCCTAAAAAAGAGATTGAAGCATTTTTAGATATAAAGGGTGTTTATATTCCTGATAACCCTGCTAAAATAGCCATAGTCAAAAATATGGATGATGCATGGCACCCGATAAGGCAGGTTGTCCCAAAAACGGATGATAAGAGATTTATACCTGCATTTGGAGATGCATTTCTTCTTGGAGTTTCTCGTGGATGTACAAGAGGGTGCCGTTTTTGCATGGCAGGGTGTATTTATCGCCCCAGAAGAGAAACATCCTTAAATAAGCTCTTTAAAATTGCTGAAAAAGGTAGAAAAGCCACAGGTCTTGAAAAAATAGCACTTATTGGGGCAGATGTTTCTGGATATTCTAAAATAGAAGAACTATGTGAAGGTCTTCTTGAGAGGGAATTCAGAATAACAAGCCCTTCAATGAGAATAGAAGCTATAACGGAAAATTTGATAAATATACTGCACAGAAGTGGTCTTAAAACCATGACCATAGCTCCGGAATCTACATGGAACTTAAGGAATGTTTTAAATAAACCTATAAAGGATGAAGAGATTTTAAATGTTATGGAAATGGCTTTTAAGAGGAATATGAATGTTAAACTTTATTTTCTGGTTGGGTTACCTACAGAAACCATGAATGATGTTAAAGATATGGTTGAGTTTATAAAATATTTAAATAAAATCTCAGAGAAGAAGAATAGGGTTAAAATAAGCATAAATCCATTCGTTCCAAAGCCACATACTCCATTTCAATGGGAGAGCTTTAATATGGCCGATTTAGAGATTAAATATAAATATTTAAATGAAAATCTCAAAAGAATATCTTTAAAAGTAGAGGATCTAAAGGGGGCCTTTATACAACATATACTCTCTGTGGGAAATGCTGATATGGGAGATATGATTGAGAAAACCTATAAAAAGAAGCTTAAGTTTAGAGATTGGGAAAATATCCATATTAAATGGAATTTAGAAGATGAATTACCCTGGAAAAATATAGATACGGGTATAACCAATGAATTTTTAAAACAGGAATATAAAAAAGCTTTTAAAGGCAGTATAACTCCATGGTGCGAAGTATTTGGATGTTATAAATGTGGTGCTTGCCCAGATAAATTATAATAGATTCAATTGAATGATGGATAATTCAGCTGTAAATTTATATTAAAGTATTATAATATGTTTAATTTAATTTTAGGAGTCAATAATGAAATTTTAGATTATATTAATGAATATAAATACTTTTAATTTATTCTATTGTATTTTAAAACAAATAGTTAATAGAAAAAACTTACTTTTAAATCTTATTTTGCCTTAAGTTGATAATATCGGATAAAATCATTTTAAAATGGATATTTTCCAGCATATATAGTTTTATTTTGCCCCTATTTTTATAATAAATGTCTAATCAAATTTAAGTTATTTCAAGACAAAATAGCCTGCATGTATTTGTAATTATTAATTTAAAAGAGCTTTTCAACAGGCTTAAATAAAAAAAACGAACCTATGGGTGGGATATTTTAAAAAACAGAGCAAAGAATTTATATATTATGTAGTAAAATTCTTCACCATATCCTGGAATTCAGGTTCGGAGGCGATACAATTAAACAAATAAAAATTATTGTAATGCTTTTAATTGTTTTTTCTGCCGTTTTAATGAATGCAAATGATACCTTTGTGGTTGAAGCAAACAATCAACCTGCAGAAAACTTAAACCATTACGTAAATGTCCAGGCAGCTCAATTAACATCAACTGGTAATTCTTACAGTTTATACCAGATTGAAGAAGCTGCAAAAAGAGTTAAGGCGTTCATAGAAACTAATAAAAAACTTCCTAATTATGTTACAATTAACAATAAACAGGTAAAAATGCCTGATTTCATGTATTTGCTTGTAACTGCAACTTCAAATATTAGCAGCGGAAATATGGGCTTTATAAGCCAATACAGTTTCCAGAATCCTTCAAGTAGCGTGGAAGAGCTTAGGAGTGGAAATGTATATAAAACTGAATATCTTAATCTGGCAAAACAAATAAAAACTAGCATGGAATCCGGCGGTGCTGCACCAGCATATACACAATCATCTTTAGGAAAGATCAGGTATGAATCCTTGATTTACTTGTATTCAAGGATAGTGAACTTTTACGGTCAAAATAAGGTTCTACCTAATTATGCATCTGTAAATGCATGGACAGGGCCTATAATCAGTTCTCCAACAAGCCCAGCACCTGTTACAGCATCCAAAATGGAAGTTATTGTTACTGGAACTGGGGGAGATGTAACCAGAAATTCATATATTAAGAATAATGTTCCCAGCAGCCAGATAACCAGTCAAGTGTATTCTCTGGCCAAATCGGGCACTCCGATGGTTACATTTGGTAATGGAACCGGCCCAAAAGTAATGATTATTGCGGGAGTGCATGGAAACGAACTTCCAGCCCAGATAGCGGCCATGAAGATGATTAACTATCTGAATGGAAACTCTATTAAGGGAACAGTTTACATTGTTCCATTTGCAGCTCCATCCAGTACTGCGCAGAACATCCGTTTATGGAATGGTAAAAACCTTAACAGCGTGGCAAATGTTGCTGGAACTCCAAGTAACCAGATAATAAATAAAGCAAAAGGTTTACAGGTAAATGCCCTTGGAGATTTCCATTCTACACAACCGGGCGGTTTTCCGGGTAAAAACAGTGTTTTATGTACAAAATCTCCTACATATGAAAGCTATAATATTGCTAAATATGTTAGCTCTCAAACAGGGTCTGCATTGATTGTTTATAACCAAGCAGGAGCAGAATACCCGGGAGCAGTGGAAGATGTATCTAATTTAGCCAGAATTCCGGCTATAACTGGTGAAGTTCTATCATCTCATGGTGTTGTGGCATCGGGAAGTGTTGATAAGTCTTACAGTCAGATGATGGCTTTTTTAAGATATAAAGCCATTGTTTAATTTATTTTTTTATTTTTACTTTTTTTATATGTCTATTAGTTAAGAAGGTAAATAATCAGGTATTAAAACAGTAATATCATAAAATAATCATTTTTTATTAATTTGAGACTAAAATTAGCTATTAATTAATAACAATTTTTTTAAATAATACTAGTGAATTTTATAAATGAACAGGATAATACAAATATATTCTTATTATATATGATCTAGATATGAATTGACACTGATTTAATTTATTAAATTAATTTATTGATTTAGTGATACTATGTTTCAACCAGCTAAGAGATGTAAATCAATACAACTTTCAGAAATAAGAAAAATGTTTGAACTCACACCAGAAAATGCTATTAATCTCAGTTTAGGTGAACCCGATTTTGACACCCCTGAACATATTAGAGAAGCTGTAAAACAGGCTTTAGATGAGGGATTTACTCATTATACTTCAAATAACGGTATTCTGGAACTTAGAGAGGCCATATCTTGCAAACTTGCCGATGAAAATAAAATAGAAACAGATCCAGATAACATAACAGTAACAGTTGGAGCAAGTCAAGCACTTTATATCAGTCTCCAGGCGCTGGTGAATAAAGGAGATGAAGTTTTAATCCCAGATCCAGGATTTCTTTCATATGATGCATTTGTGAAACTTGCAGAAGGCGAAATAGTTCCAATAAGCCTTAAAGAAGAAAATGAATTTCAAATGACTGCAGATGATGTGCTTGATAAAATTACTGATAAAACAAAAGCAATAATTATGAATTCTCCTGCAAATCCAACTGGTGCAGTGATGCAGAAACAAGATATTAAAGGTATAGCTGAAATAGCAGAAGATCATAACATATATTTGATATCTGATGAAGTTTATGAAAAGATAATTTATGAAGGAAAGCATTACAGCCCTGGAAGATACACAGACAATGCAATAACTATAAATGCATTCTCAAAGACCTATGCAATGACAGGATTTAGAGTAGGATACATTGCTGCAAAGCCAGAGATAACTGAAGAACTTTTGAAGGTTCATCAGTATAATGTTGCATGTGCCAGCTCATTATCTCAAATAGCAGGGCTTGAAGCATTAACAGGCCCACAAGAATGCGTCGGGGAAATGGTGGCAGAATTTAAAAGAAGAAGAGACTTAATAGTTAAAAGAATTAATGAAATGGGAATACCATTTAAAGCTCCTAAAGGAGCATTTTATGCATTCCCAAAGGTTGATAATTCATCTGAATTTGTTAATGAAGCATTAAATGTAGGTGTGATAATTGTTAATGGTGCAAGCTTTGGAAAATGTGGAGAAGGACACTTCAGAATATCATACGCAGCGGCATACGAAAAATTATCTGAAGCCATGAACAGATTGGAAACCATTGATATTTAAAGATTTAAACATAATTTAGTTGATAAATACTAGATTTATATTAACTAAAATTTCATTTAGATATATTAAAAAAGTATTAGGATTTATTTAAACTATTAAAACTAAATTTGAGGGGAAATATTCAATGTCAGAAGAAAATAAACTTGGAGCAAAAGTAAGACAAATAAGAGAAAACAAGGAAATGTCTGTTGAAGAACTGGCATCTCAAAGTCAGTGCAGCAGTAAAATTATAGAAAATATTGAAAGTGGAAAATTAATACCATCTCTTACACCACTTATAAAGATAGCGAGGGCTTTAGGGGTTCGTTTAGGCACATTTCTCGATGATCATCCTCAAACAGGGCCTGTAATGGTAAAATCGGGAGAGTCTGAGCAGGTGATACATTTTTCTGGAAAAGAAGATCATCCGCACACCAGTGCGCTTGATTTCTATCCGCTGGCCTCTGGAAAGGCAGATAGGCACATGGAACCTTTTATTATCGATGTTCACCCCCCTGAAACAGAGGATTACAAATTATCATCCCATGAGGGAGAAGAGTTTATTTATGTGATGGATGGAGAAATTGAGATATTATACGGTCAGGATAGATATCTGGTTTCTGCAGGAGATAGCATTTATTATGACTCAATTGTACCTCATGATCTCCATGCATATGGTGGTGAAGATGCAAAGATTCTTGCAGTGGTTTACACACCATTTTGATCAAATTAAATCAGGAGATGAATTAAAGTTTATAGGGACATTTCAATGATTTTTTAGTTTAAATACGCTAAACTGTTAATTATGGAAATTTATAATCAATAATCAATCAGGAGATGAATTTTTAATGTTTATAGAGACAGTAACACCACGATTCGGAGATGCAGACGGACTTCGCCATATAAACAATATAGCGCTTGTAGAATGGTTTGAAGTCGGAAGAAATCCAATATTTCGAATGTTTACACCAGATCTCGATTTAAGTTATGAAAAATGGAAATTAATCCTTGTCAGGACTGAATTTGACTATTTAGGTCAGATGTATTATGGAAAAGATGTAGAAATAAGAAATTACATAACGCATATTGGTAATTCCTCTTTTACAATAGGTCATGAGGCCTGGCAGGACGGAGAACTTAAAGCTAAAGGAAAAGCAGTACTTGTACACTTTGATTTTATTAATCAAAAAGCAGTGCCTATTCCCGGATCTATAAGGTCTCAACTAAAAGAACATTTGGTAATTGAAGAAAATTCTAAATAAATGATTATTAAGGGGGATTTAAATGCTTTTTACAGAAGATACAATTGGAGATTTCCTTGAAAAAATGGTTGAAAAGAATCCAGACCAGGAATTTATGGTCTATCCAGATAGAGACCTTCGATTTACTTATAAACAATTTGATGATCGCGTAAATATGCTTGCAAAAGGCCTGCTTTCCATCGGAATTACTAAAGGCGATCATGTAGGAATTTGGGCATTAAACGTTCCGGACTGGATTACATTCTTATTTGCATGTGCAAAAATTGGGGCAGTTCTTGTAACAGTAAATACTGCTTATAAAAGTCATGAACTGGATTATGTTTTAAAACAGTCAGATATGAAAGCCCTTGCAATAACAGAGGGATTCAGAGATGTGAATTATTTAAAAGTATTATATGAACTTGTCCCTGAACTAAAAACAAGTAACAGAAGTAATTTAAAAAGCAAAGAATATCCCTGCCTTAAAAGTGTAATTTACATTGGTCCTGAAAAGCATCGTGGACTTTACAATACCAATGAACTACTTCTTTTAGGAAAACACACCGATGATAAAGAGCTTTTAGAGATTAAAAATACTTTTGATAGCGATGATGTAGTATGTATGCAGTACACATCAGGGACAACAGGTTTCCCGAAGGGAGTAATGCTTACACATAAAAATATAATTAATAATGGATATTACATTGGTGAAAACCTGAAATACACTGAAAAAGATAGATTATGTCTTCCCGTACCAATGTTCCATTGTTTTGGAGTTACTTTAGGGCTTATGGCAATGTATACACATGGTGGAACTCTTGTAATGCTTGAACAGTTCGATCCTCTCATGGTTCTTGCAGCAGTACAAAAAGAAAAATGTACTGCGCTTTATGGTGTCCCAACAATGTTTATTGCAGAATATACGCATCCTATGTTTGACATGTTTGATTTATCTTCACTTAGAACAGGAATAATGGCCGGTTCCACATGTCCAATTGAGGCCATGAAAAAAGTAGTTAATGACATGAACATGACGGAGATAACCAGTGTTTATGGCCTAACTGAAGGCTCTCCTGGATTTACTCAGACAAGTGTCGACGATCCTCTTGAATTAAGGGTTAAAACTGTAGGAAGAAAACTGCCTAACTGTGAAATTAAAGTTGTTGATCCAGAAACAGGTAAAACTGTTGGACCTGGAGAAGTTGGTGAAATTTGCAGCAGAGGTTATAATGTAATGAAAGGGTATTATAAAATGCCCGATAAAACTGCAGAAGCAATTGATGAAGATGGATGGCTTCATAGCGGCGATTTAGTTACAATGGATGAAAAAGGATACTTCACGGTTGTGGGACGAATTAAAGATATGATTATTCGTGGTGGAGAAAACATTTATCCGCGTGAAATTGAAGAGTTTTACTACACAATGCCTGGAATTAAGGACGTACAGGTTATAGGAATTCCTGATGATAAATACGGTGAAATTGTCGGGGCATTTATAATACTTGATGAAGATGCTGATCTCACTGAAGAGGATGTTAGAGATTATGGAATAGAAAGAATAGCACGTTATAAAGTTCCAAAGCATGTTTTCTTTGTTGATGAGTTCCCTCTTACAGCAAGTGGTAAAATACAGAAGTTTAAAATGCGTGAAGATGCAGTGGAACTCCTTAAAAAGAAACTTGAAGAAGAGCCTGGGATTTAATTTCACGTTAGGCTTTTCCAATTATTTTATTTTTAATTACTTCTTTTTTTAAATTAATTAGTCAAAAATCCGATAGTTTTATATACGATCATGTGAATAAACATTCATCTATGAATATATGAACATTTGCTCATATAAATTTGAAGGTGAAAAATTGACAAATGACCTTGATATCAAAGATATTTCTGGGCTTTCCCAGATTGAAGTAGCTGAAAGACAAAAAAAGGAAGGATATAATGAACTTCCTTCAACAAAAAAAAGAACTATTCTTACTATTTTGTTTGAGGTCATTCGTGAACCGATGTTCCTGCTATTAATAGCCAGTGGAATAATATATCTTTTTCTAGGAAGTCTTGATGAGGCTTTAATGCTTCTTGGATTTGTTTTTGTTATAATTGGAATCACTTTTTACCAGGAACGTAAAACAGAGCGTACACTGGAGGCACTCAGGGACTTATCCAGTCCACGTGCACTGGTAATCCGTGATGGTGAAAAAAAGCGAATTCCAGGTCGTGAAGTGGTTAGGGATGATATTTTAATTTTAGAAGAGGGAGATAGGGTACCTGCAGATGCTGTTGTTCTTTCATGCAGCCATCTTCTAATTAATGAATCACTATTAACTGGAGAATCTGTACCTGTTCGTAAAGTCCCGTGTGGAGGAGTTATGGATATGTATCCACCGGGTGGTGATGAATTACCATCAGTTTACTCCGGAACTCTCGTTGTACAGGGTCAGGGAATAGCTCAAGTACAAAATATAGGTTTAAAAACGGAAATGGGTAAGATTGGTAAGAGATTGGAGACACTGGAAGATGAAGATACTTCCTTACAAAAAGAAACCCGTACTTTGGTTCGAAACTTTGCACTTGCAGGAATAGTATTATGCGCTGCTGTAGTAATTATATATGGGTTGACAAGATTAGACTGGATCAACGGATTTTTAGCAGGTATAACACTGGCAATGGCTATTCTGCCTGAAGAAATTCCGGTTGTACTTACAATTTTCCTTGCATTGGGAGCATGGAGAATTTCTAAAAAAGAGGTACTTACAAGGCGTTCACATGCAATACAGGCTTTAGGGTCAGCAACTGTGTTGTGTGTTGATAAAACAGGTACTTTAACTTTAAATCAAATGTCAGTTAGTAAAATTTATGCAAATGGAGATTTTTACGAAGTTAATACAGAAAAACAGGATTCACTTCCAGAAAATTTCCACGAACTTGTTGAATTCAGTATCCTTGCTAGCCAGAGAGATCCCTTTGATCCAATGGAGAAAGCATTAGAAAAGCTTGGAGAAGATACTTTATCGGATACAGAGCATTTACACGATGATTGGACAATAGTACGCGAATATCCTCTTTCACAGGAATTACTGGCAATGTCTCATGTTTGGAAATCGCCGGATGGTGAAGATTATATCATCGCAGCAAAAGGTGCACCCGAAGCT
Source organism: Methanobacterium sp. (assembly GCA_030017655.1). Classification (NCBI taxonomy): domain Archaea; kingdom Methanobacteriati; phylum Methanobacteriota; class Methanobacteria; order Methanobacteriales; family Methanobacteriaceae; genus Methanobacterium; species Methanobacterium sp. The sequence goes on from JASEIM010000004.1 coordinate 93,784, forward strand.
ATTGCTGATCTCTGCCATTTAAACGAAAAAGATACACAGAAAATGTTACAGAATATAAAATCAATGGCAAATGAAGGTTTAAGGATACTTGGAGTAGCTAAAGCAAGCTTTAAACAAGTAGGTTTGCCAGTTGAACAACATGATTTTAAATTTGAGTTTTTAGGGCTTATAGGGTATATAGATCCAGTTAGACCGGGAGTTGCAGATGCAATTGATGAATGTTATAATGCAGGATTAAGGGTTGTAATGATAACTGGGGACTATCCGGGTACTGCAAAGAAAATTGCTGAGCAAATTGGCCTTAAGCCAAGAGAAAAGATTATTACAGGTCCAGAACTGGATAATATGGATGATTCAAAGTTACAGAATGAAATTAAAAATGTAAATATATTTGCCAGGGTAGTACCTGAACAGAAACTCCGCCTTGTAAATGCCCTAAAAGCAAATAATGAAGTAGTGGTAATGACAGGGGATGGTGTAAATGATGCTCCAGCGTTAAAATCAGCCCAAATTGGGATAAGTATGGGGGATAGAGGCACTGATGTTGCCAGAGAAGCATCAGCACTGGTATTGCTCAATGATGATTTTTCATCAATAGTAGATGCTGTTAAAATGGGAAGAAGAATCTTTGATAATTTGAAGAAAGCTATTGCCTATATTTTCGCTGTCCACATACCCATAATAGGTATGTCATTAATTCCAGTGCTCTTTAATCTGCCTCTTGTCCTGTTACCAGTTCAAATTGTATTTCTGGAATTAATAATAGATCCTTCATGTTCAATTGTCTTTGAAGCAGAACCAGCAGAAGCAAATGTGATGAAACGGCCACCTAGAAGTGTGAAAGAACCATTATTTGACAGAAGAGTAATCAGTTTAAGTATTCTGCAGGGAATCAGCGTCTTAATAATAGTTTTGGGAGTATATGCAATAACACTCTATAACGGACAGGGAGATATGGAAGCACGTGCATTAAGTTTCACCACATTAATTGTAGCTAACCTAGCCCTGATTTTAACTAACAGGTCATGGTCTATGACAATTTTTGAAACATTACGCTCTCCAAACAAAGCACTTTGGTATGTTATTGGCGGCGCATTACTATTTTTAGGGCTTGTGCTTTACTTAGAACCATTACGTAATCTCTTTGGATTCAGCATTTTACACCTGGAAGACCTGTTAATTTGCCTGTTAGCAGGGATTATAAGTATCTTGTGGTTTGAGGCCTTAAAAATGGCCGGTAAATTATAGATATCTAATGGATTTGGCTAATAAAAACTTAAAAAATATAACTCTGTGAAGAAGCATGTTTATCCCTAAAAAAAATATAATTCAATTAAAATATGAAATCCTTAAAAAAAGAAATAATAGAAAAGTGCAGAGAACTCCAGATCCCTCTGGTAGGATTTGCACCAGTTAGTAGATGGGAAAAACCTCCCAAAGAACTTCCAGATACTTTTAGTGAATGGATTCCCGTAGAATTCTGGCCCCAATCAATATATCCTGAAGCAAAAACGGTTATTGTAATAGGACTTCCAGTTCAACTTCCAATACTTGAAACAGCTCCATCTATTTATTACCATGAACTTTATAAAACTGTAAATGCTGCTTTAGATTCTAAGGCATATGAACTATCAAATTTTTTGATATTCAGAGGTTATCCTTCAATTTATTTACCTAGAGATGCTTATGGGGATATAGATGTGCTCCTTGAAAAACCATTTGCATTCTTTTCACATAAACATGCAGCATATCTTGCAGGTTTAGGTTCTTTTGGACAGAATAATGTTCTTCTAACTCCAGAATATGGTCCAAGAGTTAGATTCACCTCAATTTTCACAACTGCTAAAATAGAAGGAGATCCAATCAAAAACGAGAGTTTATGCACCAAATGCCTTGCATGTGTTAATGAATGTCCGGTTAATGCAATAAAAAAGGAAGGTGATTTTCCACCTCCAGTAGATAAAATAAAATGCGCCCAAAGAAGTAAAAAACTCAGGAAAGAATATAGATCTCCATGTGGGATATGTATCAAGGTTTGTCCGGTTGGGAAGGACAGAAAAATCTTTAATCGGAAAGATACAGCTTTATATGACAAGAATAAAACTCCTGAAAAATATAGAAATGCATGGGAACATGTAAGGAAATATGGGAGTAAAAAATAGATAGTGATGATTATATTTCATAATTAAAATTAAAACGGTGATTAGATGAAGAATTTATTTGCAGATAGGATGAATAACGTTCACAAATCATTTATAAGGGAGATACTTAAAGTTACGGAGGAACCAGACATCATTTCATTTGCTGGAGGGCTTCCAAACCCCAAATCATTCCCTGTTAAGGAAATAGAAGAAGCAGTATCCAAGGTTTTATCTCAAAATGGTAATGAAATTCTTCAATACAGCACAACAGAAGGATACTTACAACTTCGCGAATATATTGCGGAAAGATACTCAAAAAAAGGTTTAAAGGTCAATGCCGATGAAATACTGATTACAAACGGCTCGCAGCAGGGAATTGACCTTGTAGGCAAGGTTTTTTTAAATAAAGGAGATAAAGTTCTGGTAGAAAGCCCTACATATCTTGCTGCAATTCAATCATTTGGGTTATTTGAACCTGAATTCAAGTCTGTTCCTTTGTTAGAAGATGGTGTAGACATAACTGCTTTACAAAAAACATTTGATGAAAATAAAATTAAATTATTCTATTCGGTCACAAATTTCCAGAATCCAACAGGCATAACCTATTCAAAAGAAAAAAGGCAAGAAGTAGCTGAAATTCTTAAAAATGAAGACACTATTTTTGTAGAAGATAATCCTTACGGTGAAATAAGGTTTTTGGGAGAAGATATACCTCCTGTTAAGTCTTATCTTGAAGATGGAGTTCTTTTCGGTTCATTTTCAAAGATAGTTTCTCCAGGAATGAGACTCGGCTGGATAGTTGCAAATGAGGAGATAATGGAAAAGATAATCATAGCAAAACAGGCTTCAGACCTACATTCTAACTATTTCACTCAGAGGGTTGTTTATCAGTATTTAATTGACAATAATGTTGATGAGCATATAGAAAAAATTAAGAAAATGTATAGGAACCAGAGAAACCTGATGATTTCAATGATTAAAGAGCATTTTCCTGAAAATGTTAAATATACAGAGCCTGAGGGTGGAATGTTCCTTTGGGTTACTCTTCCAGAAGATTTATCCTCTTTGGATCTGTTTGATCTTGCAATTAAAGAAAATGTTGCATTTGTCCCGGGTAATGCATTTTTCGCTGATGGAAGTGGAGAAAATACATTGAGACTCAACTTTTCTAATTCTGATGAAGAAAAAATTGAAGAAGGTATAAAACGGCTTGGGAAGGCTATTTATGGGTTAATTGAGAAATAACTCTTATTAAAATTTAAGTTATATTTCTCAAGTAGATATGTGGCAGAATAAAAGTTGTTTTCTCATTTATTAACGGAAATAATCGAATTATTTAATAGCACTTTAAAGAGAGGAAGCCATGTTTATCATGTATCTCAAGCACCAAACTAATTAAATAATGTATCAATAGATGAACTTCGTGAATGCGGTTTAACTTTAAGAAAAACTGAATATATTAAGTCTATATCTAATGAGATAGAAGTGGAAATTTTGAAAGATTTTGATAGACACAAAATTACCAATAAATAGGATAAATGAAAAAGATTAGCTGATTTTTATATTAAATTGCTGAATTACCAATATAAACATTTAAAATATTAAAAAATAGTATTTGTAATTCAGGCACTTTTTGGTATATCTGAATCTCCAATGTCTTCAGTTACTTCACTGTTTTTTGTGAGATTATAAGCTATTAGAAGACATATAAGAATTATTGGAATTAAGATATCAATATAAAGCGCGTAACCGGCATTTCCAGGCGCCAAATTTCCAGTTTGAGCAATGTTCATAATATGTCCGTATGCAGCACCAAGATAGAATACTGAAATTGCTATTATAGTCGCTATCCAGAAGTTATCCCTGAATTTCCAGCATAAAATACCTAAAATTCCATAGGATAGATTTGCAATTCCCACTTCAAACTGGAATGGACTGCCTGCAGGCCAGCCTATCAACGCAGCAACCATATTGGCCATAAAAACATGCCCTATAAAGCCCCATATTGAACCAAATCCAACCATTACAACTAAAAACCATAATAAAAACACTTCGAAAACTCTATTTTTTGTTTTAGGTGATTTACTTAAAAATAAATTTAAAAAAGCCCCTATTAATGTTATTGCAAGGAAGACGTATGTCATTTCCATTTGAAACCCTCTTTAAATATCTATTCAAGAATTAATTGCTTTGATACATGAATAAAATTATCTATGGATAGGATATAAAGAAGTTTTATTAATATTTAAATTATGGCGTCGATTGGATGAAATAAAATGGAAACCCTCAAAAATCCATTATTTTTGGGGCATTCAAAAACCTGTGGTTTTTGCGGTTTTAAATTTTCAATTTGCAAACATGGAAAAATTAAAAATTTTTTCGGCTACGAAACGTAGTTTCTTAAGCACCGAAAATCTATGATTTTCGAGTGTTAAATTATATTTGTCCCCTTATTGTGGTTAAAATTTAAAGAAATCAAAAGAATTTTATGAAAATGTCTTGAAACAGGAAATAGAAATAGATCATGGTGAAAATGTTGTATTTAAAAGGAGTTTCGCAATTCATGACATCAAACACTTTCAAAAATTAACATGTAAATCTAAAGTGAAAAGATTATTCAAAGGATTTAATAGAACTATGTTTTGAAATAGATAAATTCGAAGCAAAATTAGAATATTTAGATGTGGAATTTGTACGATTATAGAGCAACCATGGGTAGATTAATGAGATTTTATGACCTGATAATTATATTATTGAAGTTGGTGAACCTTTAAATTTGTAATAAAAAGATTCGCTAATGGGTTTCTGTTGGGGAACTCAGTGAAAAATCATCAATGCCAGTTGAATTGATACTGGAATGAGATTTAAGGGGTATGGAGATTATATATTCATTGGAAATCTATTTATACTTTTCATGCATATTATTTTTTAGATATGCCTCCCATCGTTTGGCATATTGTATGAATAATGGGTTTCCAGTCTTTGAATATAACCAGTTTAAGAGCTCGACATGGAGTCCATGATAATATTCAGTAGCTTCCCAAGCGGGTTTCTCCTCAATGCCAGTAAGAGCATAATAACTCCAGTTTCCACTATCCATTTCTGGTAAAATGTTTACTGTACTGTTAACACCATCATTATAAAGTTTTAAAGCATATGAGTCGCCTGTAACCTGATAATAATCGTAAATACCTTGCATGGTGATTATATGTCCATTTAATATTAGATGGTTAGGTTTGAAATTATATTCTAAGAACCAGTTCCCATATTTAGTTGAAGTTATAAACCCTCCTTCCTTTTGAGGTACTTTAAAAGAGTTAAATAAGAGATGTGACTGAATTAGATATCTTTTATCTTTAGTCTGGTTATATGCTAATGAATATAAGCCTGCTGACATTCCCTGTGAATATGAAGAAGCCCAGGGAATGCTGGAGTTTGAATATTCAAAATATACATTAAAAACACCGTATTTGATTCCATTATAATCTTTAACAACCATATATGGGCTTAGTTCATCAAGAAGTTCTATTCCGCTTTGATGATCTCCATTTTTGAAATATTGTGAAGCCCAGAATGTTGCAGTGACAGGATAATATTGCCATCCCTGGCCTTTATAATATACAAATGGAAGACTGCTTTTGAAATTTGGTGTAATAAATTTATTAGGGATGGGATATGGTGATTTTGGGGAAAAAGTTCCAATGAGATAGCTGTCATTGGGGGATGTATGATTGGAATAATAGGCATTGTTAGCCTTTAATGTAATAATTAAAATATTAAACTCGTTATCAGTTAAATTTCTCTCTTTTGCCAGTTTAGAGAATACATTTAGGGTATAACCTGAATCTACATATGATTGATAGTAATCAGAATTACCAGTACTTTTATATTTATTATATAATTGATTTCTAACACCATTATTCTCGATAAATACTTCTTTGAGCTCAATCTGTCTGTTTAAAGGTAATGATAATGATTTATTTAGAATTATTTTTTCATCTTCCGAAAAATCTTTGACATCTGATTGATTATAAGGAATTAAAGATGATAAATAGATTAAAATCAAGATTATTAATGATAATAAAACATAAATGGGCTTTATTTTAATAATTAACACATCCTTTGAATATTATGATAAGATTTAAACTACAGCTTTTAATCAATATTAGTTTTTGACCATAAAACTTTTTATATAATTTTTAAGAATGCTCTAATTAATTAAAAAATAGATTTTCTATTTTTGAACGTAGCGAGATTGTGGAATAAGGGATTTTTTCTGGCCGGAGAACGATCAAAAATCAAGGATTTTTGATGCAACAAATCGAACTTCACATGCTTCTTTCTGCCGGACTTTGAATCAAAACTTTTTAAAGCCTGCAAATTAACGATTTGTAAATTAAAATCAGGGGTTTTAAAGGTTTAAAAATTCCGTTTTTGAGGTGCCAAAGAAATTAAAAATTTTTTTGAACGCCGGGGACGGGATTTGAACCCGCGCGATCCAAAGGATCATGGGATTAGCAGTCCCACGCCGTACCAGACTGGGCCACCCCGGCAAATGAACTTATAATAATATGAGATAAAAAAGATGATTGTATTTGATAGTTTATAATTGTTTTGGTTTTTGTTTCAATTAAAGATTGTGTTTTATGGTAACGGGCACGTTCAGGAGTGGACAAACCTCCTGGACACTGGTGATCCAGAACCTCAACTCCGCCCCGTTGCTCCACAAGCATCAGCTGTCCGCAGTAGAGCTGCTTCTTTCCAGACCTGACCCGTTCCTGTGGTTAAGACAGTTAATTCCGGCCCTACAGCCGAAACCCTGCCACCACTGATCCTGCGGGACGAGGTTTCTACGTTGAGAATCTGGGCCAATATCCATTTAGCTTGCCGCCTCCTGAACTTCGACCACGCCGTATAGGGGATTTGCGCTTACAGAGGACCCCTAACTCTCCAGTCTAGCCCATAGTAACTATTGATATTATACTATTTTAACCTTTTGATCAAAAGAATATCATTTAAATCAAGTAGAAATTAATTACTTACATAATGAAAATATAAGGTTACATGGATTTATTCATTGCAGAGGGCGTCCACAATACAAAAAAATAGTTGAGACGATATGATGGTTAATTCATTGACTTTTGCCCAATATCAGAAAATGTGGGGCTATATTAACACATTTAAAAAGAGTGAAAGAAGACTTCCGAATTATGTAGATATTGCAGGGTTTAGAATACAACAGAACCAATTTTTAGATATGTAGAAGCGGGCTGAAAATTATAAGAAAGTAAATGGGATTTATCCAGGAAATATTGGAATTGAAAAAGCATTAGATCCAGTACCACCAAAGCCAGATCCAAATTCAAAGCCAGAAATAATCAGTAAACTTGAGGCAGCGTTACCAGGCACATTTAAAACAGCAACAGAGTTTTATAATTTAGTAAAAAAGAAGATATGGTAATTACAAAAATGATATTTAAGTGGAATCAATAGCAAGATTAAAAGCAAATGCTCCTTTAAATTGTTCTGATTTCAGCCAGTTAGGTTATGCCGCTATACAGGGTTTAAATCAAATGGGTAAGAACTATCAGGCTGATTATCTACATGTTGCATGTAAAGATAGTAGGGGAAATTACTCAATAGGATATATTGTATTAAGGGTTAAAGGTGAAGAGTTTAAAGATTGGACAATTTATGATCTGGCAGAAGCTGCAAGTGGAAAAAGGAAATTGGAAGTACAATGTGCTTTAGAGGGTATAAAATAAATAGTAGAAATGATCCCTGGTCAATGTCAGATGATGGAAAAACATAGTTAACACATTTTAAGATTAAAAATAGCGACGGTAAGAATAAGGAAGGATAGAGCTCGTTTAGTCAGTACATTTAAGTTTCTAAATCGTTACAAATTTAATTTCAGAAATGAATCACGATTGTAGAGTACATATTTTGTACCATTTTTATGTTTATGTAGTTTAAAGTGTGAATCACAGTTCACGCATGTTTCGTTTATTAATTATTGAATAATTTTAGTTCTGATTATTTTCTAACAGTTAATTGATTCAGTATATGCATTTATTCTTTAATTTTAATTAAATGAAATTCATAATATAGATATGGAATGGGTTCTAATAATTGGGATTCTGACTGGTATCTATTTAGCAAGTAACATTGGAGCTAATGATATTGGAAATTCTATGGGAACTGCTGTAGGGAGTGGAGTTATCAAGATGAGGCAGGCCCTTATAGTTGGGTCTATATTCATGTTTATTGGTGCAATTTTTTTAAGCGGCAATGTTATAAGAACCATATCTGGTGGAATAGTTGATATCTCTTTTATAACACCCATAGGTGCTGTAATATCTACATTATCGGCAGGGTTATGGGTAAGTATCTCTATTTTCAGAAAAACACCTGTTTCAGGAAGTCACTCCATGGTAGGGGCTATTTTTGGCTATGGTGTGGTTTATGCTGGTTTAATTCATATTAAATGGAATTCTCTGTTGATTATTGCGTTAAGCTGGATTTCATCACCATTATTGGGTGCTTTAATTGGTTTTATATTTTATTATTTTTTAAGAACGCTTTTACTTGAAAAAGTACGAAGCTTAGCTGTAAGTGGTAGAATTGAGAAAATATTTTCTTATCTACAGATTTTAAGTTCATGTTTCGCTGCTTTGGGAATAGGAGCCATAGATATTGCTGCTGCAACTGGAGTGATGATTGCAGTTGTTGGAACAGGTTCAGGTATAGATATAAGACTTTTAGGGGCATTTGGACTTGTTACTGGTATATTGGTCGCTGGAAATAGAATTGTGGGTACCGTTGGAAAAAGAATCACTGATTTAGTCCCTACAAGGGGAGTTTCGGCCCAAATATCTGCTGCATCAGTTATTCTATTTTTTGCATTTCTGGGAATGCCTATATCTCCTACTCAAACACTTGTTGGTTCTGTAATTGGAGTTGGTCTTGCAAGAAGAACTCGTGATATCGGTGGCGACGTGGTAAAACAAATTTTATCTTCCTGGGTGCTTACATTTCCTATATGTGCTGTAATTTCGGGGATTCTTTATTTAACTGTATCCTTCTATATTTGAAAGCAATAATAGGATTTTTAGATGAAATAATCTGATTTAAAGATTACTTCAATAATAATAATATTTATTTATATTTTTAATTATAATATGGCCCTGATGATATCTCCATCAGAGATAATTCCTTTTATTTTGTTGTTTTCAACAACAACCAGCTGGTTTACTATTCCTTCATCTCCACCGTATTTGTTCATTTTTTCAACTGCAGTGCATAAGTCATCTTCAGGCTTCACGCAAATAACATCTTTAACCATTACTTCAGCAACATTTGTTCCAAGTTCATATTTATCGAGAATAAGGTTATGTCCGAGATCAGTTGCTGTAACGATACCTACAAGATTTCCATTGTCCACTACAGGAAGAGCACTTACTTTGTGTTTCATTAATTTTTCAAATGCGAAAACAACATCTTCTGTTGGTGGCACGGTTATGACATTTTCTGTCATTATTTCTTTAACTTTCTGTTTCTCTAACATCTTCTTCACTTCCATATGTCTTTGTGAGAGTTTCTATTATACAGTCAATTGTTGTTGTAACGTCAATATTTTCAATTACAGGTATATCAAACTTCTTGGCCTGAATTTCAAAGTATTTGTGAGTTTTTCGTATTGCCCCAAAATAATTCATATACCTTTGGAGTGGTCTCCTTGCCCATAATTGCCTGCACCTTGAATAAAATCGCCCTCTATGAACTTCTTCGTCCTGAAGAGTTAAAATGAACATTGCCACATTATGTTTGTTTACAAGGTCTTCATTTATAAATCCGGGCACAATGTGAACCCCTTCAATTACTATGCTTATTCCTTCCTTCAAGGCTCTTTCTATTACAGCATCAACGCCAACGCTTACAGTATCAACATGATCCCGAAAACCTATCAGGATTTCATCCAGTTCTGGAGGTGGGGGAATCCGTAAAGATCTGTATGCAGTGTAACTGGACTCAAATATTGTTGGTAGCAGATCTTTGGATACCATTTTACGCATAACTTCTCTTATGATATCTGTACTTGTCATATTTCTTATTCCAAGTCTGTTAGCCACTTCAAACGCAATTGAAGATGTCCCAACACCAGATGCACCACCAATAAGTATGATGAGAGGTTCTCTGCATTTACGAATCCTTCTCCAAAGGCCATATTTTTCTGCAATCTCTTCATCTTCTCTTTTTAATTTTGCACGAACTATCCCAACGAGATCATCAAGACTGATAACTTTAATGCCTTCTTTTCTTAAGTGAGATTCTATTTGAGATGCAAAAATATATGCTCTATCTGCGTCCATTTCTGCCCTAGTCAAAGATCTTGCAAGTACTCCCTTAGAAAAAGGTTCTGTATACTTTTTTCCGCTTACTTCTCCTTCAACCATTATCATTTTCAATTTTCCACCTCAAAGGGACAATAAGAGTTAGTTTATTAAAGGATTAAATTATTATTTCTTTGACAATTCTCTTTTTATATGATGAAAATTTGTCAGCTTCCTCTTTCTATGTCTATTTTAGGGTCAATGCCTTAAATAGTATGCGATTTTATTTTTCAAGAATATTAAAAAAGACTATTTGTTAAATTTAACAAATATTTAATTTAAAGATTAATCAACTCTGGATCTATTTTTACAGTTTTATCCTCTTCATTTATATTTATTAAGCTTGCGAATCCCTTTGATGATTCTCCTGGATTGATTATGATTGTATCTCCTATTTTATCAACTGCCCGGGCTTCGTGTATGTGCCCACAGATATTCAAAGAAGGTTGGAATTCTTCAATGATTCGCCTTATACTTTCGCTTCCAACATGATCTCCAGAAGGTAATATATCAGTTTTTGTGTTGTATGGAGGGGCATGAGTGACCAATATTCGTACTTCCTGAGTTTCTATTTGTTTCATTAACTTTTCAAGTTCCTGATAAATCTGCAGCTCTGCAAATTCCATTGGAGTATTAAAAGGAGTGGTGTTTGAACCTCCAAACCCACAAAAACCTATATTTTTAATTATCAACGTCCGATTATGTATATTAATTGCATTGGAGTTTTCTATTTCTCCGTAAATATATCTCTGGTCGCAGTTACCCGGTATTGCAAGTGTTGGAATGTTAAACATACATATTTCATTTAATATATCTTCCCCAAGTTTATTTGGGCCAAAATGAGTTATATCTCCAGTTAATACTATTAAATCTACACTGTTTTTTTGCAGATATTTGAAGATATTTTGACATTGACCGTGAATATCTCCCATAGCCAGAATTTTCATGATGATCCTCCAGAATCTAATTTAGAATATAATATGGGAAATTTTATTCCTTAAAAAAAGAAGCAATTTCCTTTAAGCTTTCTTTAACTTTCTCCTTATCTCCGTAGAGGGCAATTATGTTGTCTTCCTCGAATTCTATTATTATACCATATTCTTCTGCAATATCATTTATCCTTTCTTCTGACATAGGTTCATTGAAAGTTACTCTAACCATGGAAAATCCTGCAGGAGCTCCAACAACAAATTTTGGGGTGGAAACTTCTTTTTCAATTACTGTTTCTCCTCTTGCAGCTCTTTTAAGGCTCTCAATCCATTCTTCTTTGTATTCTTCTCCTATTTCATCTGATAAATCTAGAAGTGTGTCTTGAACTGAATTTAAGAGATTATTTATCCTTCTTAATTCATTCATCATCTCCGGGTTGTTTGGATCTGATTTATAAAAATTTATTGTGGATCGGGCAAGCCTAATATTTTTGGTGACTTCATCTGGAATTTCAACATTTTTCTTTTTAAGATCAGTAAAAAGCTCAACGAGAATTAACCATGTTTGTTCAATGGGTAAATCAGTCATATATGGCCTTCCAAGATTTTTTTAGTGTTATAATTAAGTTTTGCGTGAGCTTCTTTTAATTCGGCTTCTATATCGTTAATGTTTTGATATGAGTTTAAGAATAAAACATGATTGCTTTCTGTACCCTGAATATTTAAAACAGCAATTTCTTCGTTCTCATCTATGTTCTTCTTCTCAAGAGAGGCTTTGTATCGTACAAAGGGCTCATATTCTCGGGGCAATTCTCCAAATTTAAATATTCCAGCTAGTGTTGCAATAAACAAAAAAACACCTCGAAATTTTTATGGTTTATTTAATAAAAGGCTAAAGTTTGCCTATCCTTCAAGTGATTTTAATTATTAATCAATTTAAAATATGCACTTCAAGATATATAAATTTAAAATAAAAATTTTCTTAAAAATAACAATTAAAATCAGGTTAAATTTCTAAAAAAAGTTAAAAATAAAATTAAAATGGAGAAACCTACAGAAATTCTATGAATTTCTGTGGCCATGAAAATAAAAACTATCAAAACTTTTGGTTTTGATACCCCAAAATTAAAAATTTTGAGGGATTTGCCGACCTCAAACACCTTGTGTTGGGGGCATGCAAAAACATCAGGTTTTTGCAAGTACCAAAAATTTTGATATCAAAAGTTTTGAGGGATTTATTCTCCGCCTGTAACTTTGTCCAGCTCTTCTATGTCTTCGAGTGAACATTTCTCGAGTGCTGAGTCCACACAGGTCATGTGTACATCAACAGTGAGGTCATCAAGACTGTATCCCATTGCAAGACCGAGGAACTGAGCAAGGTGGAAAACAGGGATTTCGAATTCGTCACCGAATACTTTTTTAATTTCTGTTTGACCTACATCGAACTGTAAGTGACAGAATGGACATACATTTACAATAACGTCTGCACCAGCGGCTGTCATATTGGTTAATTTGTCTCTTGTGAAATCTAAAGCGTTATCTAAGTCTCTTGAACGTACTCCACCACCAGCACCACAGCACTGCATTTTGTCTCTGTAATCTACAGATTTTGCGCCGGTTGCTTCTACAATTTCATCTAAAATTGTTGGTTTTTCTGCGTTGTCTATTTGGATGTCTTTTGTTGGTCTTAAGAAGTGACATCCGTAGTGAACAGCAACATTGAGGTTATCTAATGGTTTTGTTACAAGTTCAGCTATTTTGTCAACACCCACATCATTGTATAATATTTCTGCAAAGTGTCTTACGTTAACGTTACCTTTGTATTCTCTTCCAACTTCAGCAAGGACTTCGTTAATTTTTGCTTTAGCTTCTTCATCCCCATGTAATTCGTGGTTAGTTTCAAATAATGTACCGAAACATCCGTTACATTCGGTCATTACATCCATTCCCATATCTTCTGCTATGGTTATGTTTCTTGCAGCTATTGATAGCCAGCTAGTCTTATCAAATGATCCAAATACACCAGGTGCTGGACAGCATGAAGCTCCTTCCATATCGTTGAGGCCTATACCTAATTTTTCAAACATTACTCTTGTTGCCTTTTCGATTCCAGGGTATCTGTTGTTCATAATACATCCTAAGAAATATGCGAAATCTGCCATTTTTTTGCCTCCTTATTCTAATTCTCCGGTTTCCCAGTTGTATCCGATTAAAGTGTCAAATTGTGTTTTCTTGAGTATATCTTGCACTTCTTTGAGTGCTTCAGGGAACTGATGGGTTGTTGGTGGTAATTCGCCAAGTCCTACTTTTTTTCTTAGTGCCATTGTAGCATCATTTATAGGTACTCCGTGTCCGCTTTTCAATACGAAGGAACCAACTGCTTTATGGGCTGGTGCCATTTTTCCTGCCTGTGATTGCATGTTTCGTATTACTTTAACAACATCTACAATTGCAACGCCTCTTGGGCATCTTTCCTGGCAAGCGTAGCATGTAACACATTCCCAGATGGTTTCATCATTCATTACTTCGTTTCTAAGTCCCATTAGAGATTTTCTTATTATGCTTCTTATCCTGTAAGGAGTTCTTTTTCCGGATGGACATGATCCTGTACAAGTTCCGCACTGGTAGCATAAAGCTACTGTATCAGCGCCAGCATCCATAATATCTTGTTTAAAAGTGTTGTCTACATCTTCAGGACTTACTAAGTTTTCCTCTTTATTAAGTAAGGTCATATTTACACTTCCTTTGGTTTTAGGCTCCTCTTCTTTTTCGGCTTTTTCAACAACTTCAGATTCTGTTTCAACTTCTTCTGGAACAGTTTCCTCTTCCTCTTCAATGATTTCTTTTTCTTCAGTGACTTCTACTTCTGTTTCTTCTGTAGTAGTTTCGGCTTTCACTTCTTCTGTTTCGGGTTCTTCTTCCTTAACAGTTTTTGTTTCAGCTTCTTTTTCTTTCACAGTAGCTTCAGGCTCTGTTTCTTCTGTTTCAGGTTTTTCTTCCTTAACAGCTTCTGTTTCTACCTTTTTCTCTACTGCAGGACTGGATTCTATGGTTTCTTCGGTTTTGTCACTTGTTTCTTCAAATGTTTCTGGTGTTTTTGTTTCTTCTGCGGATTCCTTTTTTTCGTCTTCTTCTGCCTGTTGCCCAGTTAAAAAGTTTTTCAAACGTTTCAAGTTTTTCATTCTTTTTCACACCCTTCTAAAAATAAGTCTGTGTGAAAATTATAATTTTCATATCTACGTTGATGATCTCAATATATATACATTGCGGAAATTTTGCTAACTGTAACCTTTTTGATGACACTAAAAATCTCTATAAAAATTTAGTTTAAAAAGAGTTTAACTAATTTAAATTGGATTTAAAATATAAAAAAGTGAAATAGGTTTATACAAAGTTATTTGTAGGAATTACCAGTGAATTACGGAATATCCAGTAATATCTAACGGCATTAAGACGTGTGTAAATGTATTTTACGCTGCTTGTGCCTATTGGATTTCCTTGTGGATCGTACGTATTTTTTGTTATTCGAAGAACTCTCCAGTTAATCTTATCTAAGTGTGTAATTGTGCTTGAATTAATACTCCATTGGTTATTATTTATATTATTGTTGTTCCTTCTGTTCCAGTTATTCCAGTTATTCCAGCTACGCCAGTGATTCCAATTCCAGTTGTTCTGATTATTTATATTGTTATTATTTGCATTATTAGTTCTGTTATACTGTGTAGAATTTATCCACACGTGATTGTAGTTGTATCTGAATCTGTAGGTTTTCCATTCTATTTTGGTGGTTTGATTAAGGAATCTTTGACCCTGATCAATCTTTCTCCATAGATATGCTGGCTGTGGGCCAACTATTTGATTATTAGCCTCGTTATATTGGCTATACCATTTTGTGGAAGTGGGTTGTGCTGCGGCAGGTTCAGCTAACTGAACAGTACATAAAACCATGAGTAAGGCCACTATTGTTCCCAAAAATTTCTTATTCACATTTTCACCTCCATACTATAGAATTGATAATTATTATTAATTATTTAATACAATATATTACTTTCTATAATAATTTAAAAGGCCCTATATATTAAATAAAAACTTTTAATTCACTGAAAGTCTAAAAAATCTTATAGTAAGATGGAATAAATAAATAAATTATTTTAAATTAATTAGAAATAAAAAATAATTAATTAGGGGCTATAATAATTTTAATAATTTGAATATTGAAATGAACATGAGGGAATTGATTAATTGATCAAAAATAAGTCAAAATCATTATTATTTTTTATTTTATTAAAAATCAGTTTTTCACACATTTTTAATTAAATAACTATATTATACTCTTTTATTATTCCAAAATTTAATTTATTTAAGAAAAGATGTTCTCTGTATTGTTATAAATTACTATTCCTATTCAGTACATTCTTTAATGAAAAAATTAATATGATAATTAAAGATTTGAAGTTTAATCTTAATTAATTGGTTTTGAACCATATTTCATTAATTGAATATTATTTTCTATTCTTAAAAATAAGGAATAAATAACGGCTTAGTAACGATAGTAATGTGAAAAGAACTATAATTAAGAGTAAGAATTGATTAAATGGAGTAATGATGGTAATCAAAATAATCCCGAAAAGAAAAGACCCATAATATTTCCCTACAGGATCATAAACAAGTATTTTGAGTTTGGATGTTAAAATAAATTGAAAAAACACCATAAATATCAAAAATAGGACCCAGTAGGGATATATTCCTTTAACTGCAAATACTATGAAAGCTATTAAAACAAGGATAAAATCTGCTGCTATATCCAAATAAGCCCCTGTAGAAGATGTTGAATTTAATTTACGAGCCATGTATCCATCTAATGCATCAGTAAAAATTGCAATGATAAAAATAGCAACAGATAATTGTAATTGACCATTTAGAAATAAAAATAGGAATATAAATGCAAGTATTATTCTTATGGTGGTGATTCCAGAGGGAATTAAATTAAATTGATTCTTTTTCATTGTTATCATTAAAAAGTTTTATTCAAATGCTCTTGTATAATTACAAATATTTTTAAACTTTTATTTAAATAAAATCAATATAAAAAAATAAGATTTGATCTATATGCTTCTCGTAAACCAGCACGATGGTCCAGCAAGGCTTGGTAAATATACTGAATTAACCACTCCTGCAATTTTAAAACAAACAGATAAATTAAAGATTGTAAAAGATGAGCCCATGCCCTATGACGTTCCTAAAGAATTAGCAGAATGGTCAGTTAATAGAACAATAGAATATGCGAAAAAAGGCGAATCTAAAGGTATTGCAGTTATTCAGGGCTCGAAATATATTGATTTAAGGATTAAATGCGCTGAAAAATTAGATAGTTTAGGATACACCACGTTGATAATTGCAAATTCTGAAAAACTACTCAAAAATCCAAGGGATCTTGTAGATACAATTGTTAGCATTAGGAAAACAGTGAATCCGAATGTGGCATTATATTTTCCATTCACTGATGCTTCTTTTATTCCTTTACTTGTGTATATGGGCATTGATTTATTTGGAGATGCTGCGGCCTATTATTATGCATATTTGAATAATATGATGACTCCAACTGCAAGATATGACCTTAAAAAATATAAAATTTATGATTTAGGATTTGAAGAACTTAAAAATTACAATATCAACACTCTGGATTTTGTAATGAGAGAGATAAGAGAAAATATAAAAAATTTAACCCTCAGAAATCTGGTAGAAGAAAGATGCTGCACTTCTCCAGAGGCCATGTCTGCACTGAGGATACTTGATAAAAAATATCCTGAATTTCTGGATATATATACTCCATTATACTAAAAAAAAAGGAATTTTATACTATACTATAAAAAAATAAATTTGGGAGAGCATTAAATGTTTATGCTTCCACTTCGGCAGTCTTTTCGTTATTCAATAATGTATTCTTTTTTTCTTCTACTTTGATGATCATTGCTTCTTCTTCGAATGCTCCAGGGTCTTTTTCTATGCATTCTTTAACTTTTGCCTGGATTTGACCGGCATCTTCTGTGTCAATTATGCTTACGATTTCCAATTGTTGCTGGAATCTTTCAATACCTTCATCTGGAATGTTTTCGATGAATGGTATTGCTCCTGTTGCGTCGACTATTTTTCTTTTCTCGTCTACGCCGTTAGCGTGTAATGCTTCTATACTTTGTCCTGTGATGTGTCCCTGCACTTCTGATCCGCATAAAACAAGGAATCTTATGTTAGGGTTGGATATCAGGTTAGCAATCATTTTTTCGATTCCGAGGTTTTCTGTTTTACAGGGTCCTGATATTGCAGCTCCTGCATCAACTGCAATCTGTTCAATGTGAGAAGCAAGTGTTGTTGCTGCCACCGGACTTTCAGGGTCACCAACCACATAATCCCCGTTAATTACAGGCCATCCTTCTGCTGGTTCTTTTTTATCAGCCACTCATAACACCTCCT